>CAYONK010000010.1:14132-21115 GCA_964405285.1 uncultured Ardenticatenaceae bacterium | reverse complement strand
ATGGCAAAAGGCTGAGAGTGGCCCGCTTCAGAAGGGAAAAATCTAGCAAACTTAACGCAAAGGTAACTATACAGCCTCTCAAGACCTGACAGATTTTTAACAAGGCGTTGGGCAAACCCGCAGTCTGGTGAAAACCTGTCAGGTCTGTATAGTTTCATGCAAAGAATGCCTGGGATGGCCTGCTTTCGGGATACAAGGACGGGTAGGTTCTGTCAATTTCGTTAAACATGCTCCACCGCATACAGTTCAAACCCCCAGCGTCTCCAACCGACGCAAAACCGTCCCACAGCCACACGCTCCCGGCAAGAAACGGCTCTGATCCCCTGTGCGGTAACGCAGCAGCGGCATTCCCCGTCGCGTCAAGGACGGGCTAATCCCTGGGCGAGCAAATCGCCCACGCTGTCCGGCCGTTCACATGGCAGCAAAATCAGCACCCGGTCGCCCGGCGCGGTGAAGGTAGACATGCCCACCTGGAAGAAATCGCGGGTCAGTTCCAGGTCGGCGGCAGTGAAGGAAAGTCGCTTGGACGGGCCATTGCCATCGGGTTGGTCCAACGTCACCACCCGCTCGATCTCGCTTTGGGAGACACAGAGGAAGGCTAACGGCCGTTCGCGCACATCAACGGCCGTCGTAAACGGCAGCGCCTGCAACGCAGTCAACGAAGGCAGCCGGTCGGGGAATCCGGCCAATTTTTGCCGATAAAATTGGCTCCTGGCGCGGCACAACGCCAGCGTTTCATTCAGCTTCTCCAACTGATACGCCTCGATCGCGCCCGCGTCATCGTTTCCGGCGGGCAACCGATCTTCCTTGCAATCCACGGCTGCAGTGGCGTTAATGGCGTCATCGTTTAAGACCCCTTCGGCGTTTTGCCGACGGAGCGATGGGCGTCAGGAGGGGCGGTAAACGGCCGTGCGCATATCCCCGACAAAATAGGGCGATTTGCCAGAGGGGAAGAGACGGCCGTCCGGGCTGACGGTATGAATGCAGCAGTCGCGCAGCCGCTCCAAATCCAGGCGCCGCCGGGGCGTAGCGCAGGGCGAAGCGGATGATGTCGCCGAGGTTGTGGTCGTTGACGCCCGGCTTCAGCACCGGAACCAGAATCACGCCGATGTCGTTGGCGGCGCAGTTCTCGATGGCGGCGATCTTTTGCGCCAGCAACGGCCGTCCGCGCAGCGCCTCATAGATGGCATCCTCCGTGCCATCGAACTGCAAAAAGAGGGAACTCAGCCCGGCGGCGCGTAAGGTGGCCGCGTAAGCCAGCTCTTCGGCCACGCGCAAGCCGTTGGTGTTCGCCTGGATGAAGCCAAAGCCCAATTCGCGCCCCAGGCGGATAATGGCCGGCAAATCGGCGCGCGCGGTCGGCTCGCCGCCGGAAAGCTGCACGTTGCACGGGCCATTGCTGGCCAACAGCATCCGGTACCAGCTTTCGATGGTCGCCAGGTCCGGGTCGGGCGACGGCTGATGGGCGGCGTCGGCAAAGCAGACGGGACAGCGCAAATTGCAGCGCTGGGTGATTTCCAACAGGGCGGTGCAGGTCTGCTGGCGATGGTCGGGGCAGAGGCCGCAGTCGTAGGGGCAGCCGTAGGTAACGGCCGTTGCCGGTCGCTCCGGGTACGCCGGAATTTTGGGCTTCACCCAACCGGCATATGATTCCGCGCCGCGCCAGACAACAGTCTCAAACGTCCCATGCGCCGGGCACGTCTTCCGTAAATAAACCCCATCGCCGCGCCGCACCCGCTCCGCCACCACCATCACCAGGCACTCCGGGCAGACGCTTTCCGTAGTAGACAAAATCTGGGTGTCAGCCATTGTAAGTTTAAAGGAGATTGGAGATTGGCCTAATCTCCAATCTCTACTCTCCAATCACCTCATACACCCGCAGTAGTTCATTTGCCTTCTCATACGTCGTCAGCACCAGGTTGGGGCAGCGGGCTTTCATGTTGGCCGGTTCGCCCGCCAGGATGTCGTCGCAGCGGATACCGCCATAGGTACGGCCATGTTCCTCCTTGAACCAGGCGACCAAGACCTGCACCATCAAGTCCAGGCGAGGATCATCTGGTTCGGTCGCTTCGCCTTTGCCGGCGTAGAGGCCCAGCTGGCAGGCCCCGCCCGTCAGCGCGCCGCACGTCTCGCCAGAGAAGCCCAGCCCCCCGGCCAGCGCCCGCGCTACCCGAATCAGCACCGGGTTGCTCTCGCCAAAGAGCCTTTATTCTTAGGACACAGATTTTCACAGATGAACACAGATGAAAGCGGTGAAATCTGTGTTCATCTGTGTTGATCTGTGTCCCATTTTTTAGAAAGCGATTGCCCTGCTGAACGCTCAACAGCGCTACATAGGAACCAATCATTACGATACAATTTACCCATGACCTATTTAAACAAACTCAAAACAGCTCAAGAACAAAACAACTCCTGGCTCTGCGTCGGGCTGGACCCGGACCCGGCGGTGCTGCGCGTGGACATATTAAAATGGGACGAACCGGTCCTGCCCTTCAACCAGGCAATCATCGAAGCGACGGCCGATCTCGTCTGCGCCTATAAGCCCAACCTCGGCTTTTACCTGCAATGGGGCGCAGCCGGGGTGATTGCCTTGGAGCGGACCATCGCCTACATCCCATCCCACATCCCGGTGATTCTGGACTGTAAGACGGGCGACATCGGCCATACACAGGCAGCCTGGGGACGCGGCCTTTTCGACGAATGGGGGGTAGATGCGGTGACAGTGAACCCTTACGTCGGCGCGGACGCCGTGCTGCCGATGATCGGCGAACGGCCGGACAAAGCGGTCTACGTCCTGGCGCGCACCTCCAACCGGAGCGCGACTGATTTTCAGGGGGATTTGCTGGCGGGCGAAGGGCTGACCGCCTCGGTGTTAACCCGGAGCCAGAGTTGGGCCACTGCCGGGCACTTGGGGTACGTCGTTGGGGCGACCTATCCACAAGAGTTGGCTATCGCCCGGCAGATGGCCCCGGCAGCCAGCTTTCTCATTCCCGGCATCGGGGCGCAGGGAGGCGACCTGGCCGCCGCCGTTCAATATGGCCCGGACGCCGTCGCCGGGCCGGTGATCAGCGCCAGCCGCAGCATCCTCTACGCCGATTTATCGGCCGATTTCGCCGCTGCCGCCCGCATCGCCGCTCTGGCGCTGCGCGATCAGATTAACGCGGCCCGCACCGCCAGATAACGATGGGGATTTTTACCACAAAGAGCGTGGAGGAATGTGATGGGTGAGCGGTGGTTGATGCCCCCCCCTACCCTGGCATTACCGCCAGGCGAACTTCACATGTGGCGGGTAACGCTCGATCAGCCGGAAGCCGTGCGGGCGCGGCTCTGGGGCCATTTGTCCGAAGAGGAGCGGGAACGGGCGGGAAAATTTCGCTTTGAAAACGGCCGTTTCCACTACATCGTCGGTCGTGGCCTGTTGCGCCAATTGTTGGGCGACTATCTGGGCATCCCGCCCGGCTCCATGCGCTTTGCTTATGGGGCGCAAGGTAAACCACATCTTAATGACTACGCGCAAGTTTGCTTCAACATTGCTCATGGGCAAGGCAAAATGCTGCTCGGCTTCTGTTGGGGGGCGGACGTAGGGGTGGATATTGAGCAAATTCGCCTGCCACGCCGGGCCGATAGGGTAGCCCAGCGCTTCTTCGCCCCGGCGGAATATGCGGTTTTCGCCGCCACCCCGCCGGAGCAACAAGCAGAAGCCTTCTTCAATTGCTGGACGCGCAAAGAGGCGTACATCAAAGCGACGGGTCAGGGATTGGCCTGCCCGCTGAATCAGTTTGAGGTCAGTCTGGCGGTGGGAGAAACGGCCGTTCTCCACACCATCCGGGGCAGCGCCGAGCTGGCAGCAGGCTGGTCGCTCTTCTCACTCACCCCCTACCCCGGCTATCGCGGCGCGGCATTGGTCGCCGGGCAGGGCTGGAAGGTGATTCAGTATGATGGCGACGAAGCAATTCAGCGCCTTACGGCTTCTTAACCCATTGAGCTATATCGGTAATAAGCGTTTATCCGCAGATTCACGGAGATTCCATCAGGATTTCGTGGGGTCTCGTCATTCTGAGCGAAGCGAAGAATCCCAACGCCTCTGGGATGCTTCACTTCGTTCAGCATGACACGCTTAAAACCCCACGAGATCCGAAAGACCCAGATTTTTTCTGCTCAATCTGCGTGAATCTACGAAATCTGCGGATTGATATTTTGACATAAGGTTAATCCCCATAATGTCAATTCAACGCCGCCAGCAAACTCGCCCGTTTTTGGTCCAGCGCTGCCAGCAACGCATCAAATGATTGGCTGAATGCGGCCACCCCCTCCACTTGTAATTGTTCGGTCAAGGCCGCCAGCTCCACACCCCGCTCGGCCAGTTCAGTTAACAAGGCTTCGGCTTCGGCAACGGCCGTTTCCAGCGTATTGCCCACCTTGCCATGATCGCGGAACGCCTCCACCGTGTTCGGCGGAATGGTAGAGACGGTTTCCGGCCCGATCAGGTCGTCTATGTACATCGTATCTACGTAGGCAGGGTTCTTCGTGCTGGTAGACGCCCACAGCAGGCGCTGCACCTGGGCGCCCCTGGCCTTGAGCGCGGCGAAAGGAGCGCCGTGAAAAATCTCTTTGAAGCGCTGATAGACAATTTTGGAGTTGACAACGGCCGTTTTCCCAAACAAATGATCCACGCCATCCAGCGCCGCCAGCGCCTCATCCACAATCGTATCCACCCGGCTGACAAAGAAAGAAGCCACGGAAGCGACGGTCGCCGGATCGCCGCCCTGGGCCACGAAATCGGTCAGACCGGCGATATACGCCTGAGCTACCGCCTCGTAATGGCGCACGTTGAACATCAAGGTCACGTTCACGTTAATCCCCACGCCGATCAACGCTTGAATGGCCGGAATGCCCTCGTCGGTGGCGGGTACTTTAATCATTAAATTGGGCCGGGCGACCGTCGCAAACAGGCGTTTGGCATCGGCGATTGTGCCTTCGGTGTCCCGCGCCAGATAGGGAGAGACTTCCAGACTAACGTAACCATCCTGCCGGTTCGACACCAGATAAAGCGGCTGAAACAGATCACAAGCCGCCTGAATGTCGCTAATGGTCAGGGCGTCGTAAATTTCCGCCACCGACTTGCCCGCAGCGGCCAACTCGGCGATCTGCGCGTCGTACTCCTCGCCCCCGGCAATCGCTTTTTCAAAGATGGAGGGATTTGAGGTCAGGCCGCGCAACCCATCGTTTTGAATCAGGCCCGCCAACGTGCCATCATGCAGATAACTGCGCCGGATGTTGTCGTACCAAAAACTTTGCCCATAGTTGTGTAATTGTTGTAGAGGATTCATGTTTATCTCCTTGCTCTCTGCATCACCTGCTAAATGTTCAGTTTGCCGCGCCAATTTGCGCAGGATCTCATTGACAATATCGGCCACGCTTTGTTCGATGTTGACCACCAGCGCCTCGTGTGGCGAGGGCGGCTCCAATATCGCCATCTGGCTTTGCAGCATATCGGCTTTCATAAAATGCGCCTGACGCGCTTTCAAGCGTTCTTCGATGAGGGCGGGGCTGCCCTGCAAATAGATCAGGCAGAGGCCCTCGTTGCCCTGGCGCAGCCGGTTGCGGTACTGCTTTTTTAAGGCAGAGCAGGCGATAACGGCCGTTTCTCCCCGCGCCAGATGCTCACCAATCAGATCGCGCAATCGAGCCAGCCAGGGGACGCGATCTTCGTCCTCCAGCGGGATACCCTGACGCATTTTCGCCACGTTCTCCGGCGGATGAAACGCATCCCCATCATAAAACGGCGCGCCCAGTTTGCCCGCCAACGCCGACCCAACCGTCGTTTTGCCGCTGCCGGCCACACCCATGATGACATAAACGCGGCTCATCCGCCCGGCTGCCAATTGTGGTGAAACGCGCCCGGTTTGTCCAGACGCTCAAAGGTATGAGCGCCAAAATAGTCGCGCTGTGCCTGGATCAAATTGGCCGGTAGACGGCCGCTGTGATAGCTGTCGTAATAGCTCAATGAGGCCAGGGTCGCGGGCATCGGGATACCCAACTGCAACGCAGTCGCCGCCACGCGCCGCCAGGCCGCCTGCCGCTGCCGGATCGCCTGCCTAAACGCCGCATCTACCAGCAAATTGGGCAAATCCGGCTGCCGGGTGAAAGCGGCGGCAACATCGTCTAACAAAGCAGCGCGGATGATGCAGCCCGCGCGCCAGATGCGGGCAACCTCCGCCAGGTCCAGATCGTAGCCGTACTCTTGGGAAGCGGCGCGCAAAAGCGCCATGCCCTGGGCGTAGGCGCACACTTTGGCGGCATAAAGCGCCGCGGCGGCGTCCTCCACCAGGGCAGCGACGTCCCCGGTATAGCGGGGCTGAGGCTCAGGGAAAAAGGCCGAGGCCGCCATCCGTTCTTCCTTGAGCGAAGATAGGATGCGGCTGTTGACCGCTTCTGTGAGGGTGGGGATGGCTACGCCGAGGTCCAGGGCGTTTTGGCTGGTCCAACGACCCGTGCCTTTTTGCCCGGCGGTGTCGCGGATGACGTCTAACAACGGCCGTTGCCCCCCCACGTCCAGATGGCTAAAGATATCAGCCGTAATCTCAATCAGATACGAAGCCAGTTCGCGCTCATTCCATGCCTTAAACAGGTCGTGCAGCGCCGGATAATCCAGCCCTGCGCCACGATGCAGCAGGTCATACACTTCGGCGATAAGCTGCATGTCGCCATATTCAATGCCATTATGCACCATCTTCACATAATGGCCTGCGCCACGCGGCCCCAGGTGGGCGACACAGGGTTGGCCATCATCGGCGCGAGCAGCAATGGCTGTCAGAACAGTTTCCACCGCCTGATAGGCCGCCTCCGATCCGCCAGCCATCAGGCTTGGCCCCCAAAGCGCTCCTTCTGCTCCACCGGAGACGCCCAGACCTAAGAAGTGGAACCCGGCCGCGGCCAGCGCCGCTGCCCGCCGTTCGGTATCGGAGAAATAGGAGTTGCCG
>CAYONK010000010.1:3890-14122 GCA_964405285.1 uncultured Ardenticatenaceae bacterium | reverse complement strand
TCAATGATCAGGTCGCCCGGTTCTAGCAAAGGCGTCAGTTCCGCGATGGCCGTATCTACCGGCGCGCCGGCCGGGATCATCAGCAAAATGCGCCGGGGTGGTTTGAGAGCTGCCACCAACTGCGGGACATCCTCGACCACCTCGATTTGTTTACCGACGGCCGGGCCGACGATAAAAGCATCGCGGGCCTCGGCGGAACGATTATAGCCGACCACGGCGACGCCGTTGCGCTCGATATTGAGCGCCAGGTTTTGGCCCATCACGCCCAGACCAATCAGTCCAAATTGCGGTTGTGTCATAGCTGTACCTTACCCGTTTGTCTGCGTTCAAATTGTATACATCATACCTTTCTCGCGTGAAAAAGTCATAAAATCCGCCTCAGGTCCCCCCGCTTCCTATGTTATGATGCAGATAGTTTGCCAAACGGCCGTTCTCGCCGTGGCGCTTCTGGGGTAGTTCGGCCGGTACGAGTCGAAACTGGGGCACGCCACCTCCTCTTTCCCACATCTGAGAGGATTTCCCATGCGTATCAGACCGCTCCTTCTGCTTCTGTTTTTAGTTAGCCTCAGCCTCCTTCTCAGCTTCAACCCAACCAGCCTACCCGCGCAAACGGCCGTTAGCCAACCGCCCGCCGCCTGGAACAGCCTGCCCGGTCCCACCGGCGGCAGCGTCAGCCATGTCCTCCTCACGCCCGATCATCAATGGGACAGCCCCGTGTTCGCCGCCGTCACCGGGCATGGCGTCTACCGCAGCCTGGATGATGGCTTCCATTGGTTCCCCACCGGTTCCGGCGATTGGATCACCCTGGACCTGCACCTCTCCCCGGCCTTCGCCGACGACCACACCCTCTTCGCCCTCACCGGCGCGCCGCAAAGCGGCTACACCGTGCGCCGCTCCCACGACATGGGCGACACCTGGGTCAGTTCCGCCCCCTTCGCCAACGGCCTGGCCCTGGCCCTCTCCCCCGACTACGCCAACGATCAGACGCTCTACCTGCTCACCGGCAGTAACCAGACCACCTACCTCTCGACCGACGGCGGCGACAACTTCGCCCCGGTCGGCGGCTGGCTGGGCGAGCGGGACATCATCGCCCTGGCCTTCTCCCCCGACTACGCCAGCGACCAGACGCTCTTCGCCCTGGCCGCCAACGATGGCCTCTACCGCTCAACCGACGACGGGGCCACCTGGACGCCCATGGGCATCCAGGGCGATTTCCGCGCCCTGGCCCTCTCGCCCGCCTTCCCCACCGACCAAACCCTGTTGGCGATTGATCATGGCGGCGCAGTTTACCTCTCCGAAGATGGCGGGGTGAGTTGGACGATGATGGACACGTTCAGCCTGGGGAGCAACGGCCGTTTTTCCATCGCCTTCTCCCCCACCTTCGCCAACGACCGGGTCGTCATGGTCGCCAGCTCCGCCGACCCTGGCCCTTACCGTTCACTCGACGGCGGCCACACCTGGGAGACAGCCGGCTGGTACGATCCCTTCCACAGCTACCAGGATGGCATGATCGGCGGCGGCGTGCAGTCGCTCGCCCTGGCCCCCAACCAGGATTGGAGCGGCGTCGCCTACGCTGCCACCCGCGCCGGCGTCACCCGCTCCGCCTACCAGGGGAGCAATTGGTCCCAGTACAATCGCGGGCTGCCCACCCTGGCCGTGCGCGCCCTGGTCCAATCCCCCTACAGCGGCCCCAGCTATTCGCTGCTCATGCTCGCCGGGAGCGCCTACTTCGAGCAGAGCCGCTTCGACAGCGGCGCGTTCATCCCCGATTCCGGCGCGATCCACCGCTCAAACGACGGCGGGCAGACCTGGCGGCAGGTCAGCGGTCGCCTGGCCCGGCTGAACGCCCTGGCCCTCTCCCCCAACTTCGCCACCGACCAGACCGCCTTCGCCGCCGCAGGGATGGTGGGGCAGCATGGCTTCGTCGAAGGGGGGCTTTACCGCTCCAGCGACGGCGGCGAGCATTGGACGGCCGTTTCCCCCGCGCCCCACGCCTACACCGCCCTGACCATCTCCCCCAACTTTGCCACCGACCGGACCGTCTGGGCGGCGGCGACCGGAGCGACAACGGCCGTTGGCCTCTACCGCAGCACCAACGGCGGCGATAGCTGGTCGCTGGTCGCCCCCGGCCTCAACGTCAGCGCCCTGGCCGTCTCGCCCAACTACGCCCTGGACCAGACCCTCTTCGCCGGGACGGGCGGCGCGGGCGTGCAGCGCTCGCTCAATGGCGGCCTCACCTGGAGCCAGGTGCTGCCCGTGCCGCAGGTGACGGCGCTGGTGGTCTCGCCCGTCTATGGAGCCAGCCGCACCCTCTACGCCGCCGCCCGCCCCGATGCGGGCGCGCCCACCACGCTCTACCGCAGCAGCGATGGCGGGGCCACCTGGCAGGCGCTTACAGACGCCCTCCCGCCGGAGCAGGGCGGCCAACCGCTGACCATCGGCGCCCTGGCTTTTGCCGTAGATGGTTCCGTATTGGCCGGAGGGCAGTATGGGACGGATGGGGCCGCCGTCGTTTATCGCAGCCGCGATGGCGGGATGAGTTGGGGGGCGTTGCCGGGATTGGGATGGGAAACGGCCGTTTACCAACTCGTCAGCCGCCCCGCCCACTCACTTGACCTCACCGCCGCCACCGGCGCGGGCCTGTTCACCCACCATCTGCCGCAAGGCGGCCCGCCAGAGCCAGGAAACTGGCTGAGCAATGGCCCGCATGGCGGCCAGGTCAACGCCCTGGCCGTCTCGCCCGACTTCGCCAACGACGGCCTGGCTTTCGCCGGAGAACGGCTGCTCAGCTTCCAGGGCGGCGGCACTGGCCTGGGCGTGCGCAAGTCGGCCGATTATGGCCAGACCTGGGCCGAATCTTCCGGCGGCATGGCGGCCTATGATTACAGCGACGCTGTTTTTGACTACGCCTTCTCCCCCGATTTCGCCAACGACCAGAGCCTCTTCGCCGCCACCTGGGGCGGCCTCTTCCACAGCGCCGACGCCGGGGCGACCTGGACGCGCCGCCCCATCAGCCATCCGGCGGAGATCGGCTTTGTCATGGGGGTGGCCCTCGCCCCGGACTTCCCCAGCAGCGGCCACATGGCAGCCATCGCCGGGTATGGCAGCGGCCGTCTCTACCTGAGCCAGGACGGCGGCCATACCTGGAGCCTGCCGGAAATTTGGCTCCCCGGCAGCCAATTGCCAGAAGGTGAGGCGGCGCTGCTGAACGATTACATCGCCGCCGTCATCTACTCGCCCGATTACACCAACGACCAGACCATCCTGATCAGCAGCCTGAATGGGGTATGGCGCTCCGACGACGCCGGGACGACCTGGACGCAAATCCACCTGGAATACATCACCAATCTGGCGATCTCGCCGGACTTCACCAATGACCACACTTTCTGGGGCGGCAGCGATTTCCTGCACATTTTCCAGGATGGCGGGGCAACCTGGATCAGCCATCCGGTAGGTGAGGCGGATTACGTGTTGAGTCTGGCCGTCTCGCCCGACTATGCCAACGACCAGACGCTCTTCGCCGGAACGGACATCGGCCTCTACTGGTCGAACAATGGGGGGTTGGATTGGACGGCCGTTCCCGAATACGCCGGTCTTTACATCACCCGCCTGGCTATCTCGCCGCAGTGGCCGGACCATCCCGTCCTGCTGGTGGGCACGCCGCAGGGCGCTTACCGCTTACTGACGGCCGATTTGTCCGCCGGGGTAGTGCAGGAGGCCAGCCAGGGGTTGGCGGTGATGGACACCGGCACCCTCGCTCTGGCCCCGGATGAATCGCTGCTGCTGGCCGGGACGGTGAACCATGGCATCTTCAGCAGCCAGGACAGAGGCGAAAACTGGCGCGTCCTCGGCTCGCGTTGGGGAGGCGGCTATTTCAACACCGTCGCCCTGGCCATCTCGCCCGATTACGCCAACGACCAGACCATCTTCGCCGCCACGGCCAGCGGCCAGGGGATTGGGGCCTCCATCAGCCGCACCCAGGATGGCGGCGAGAATTGGGTGGGGGTCCACAACACCGATTACGTCAAAGACCTGGCGATCTCGCCCGATTATGCCAATGATGGAGTGGTTTTCACCGCTGCCGGGGGCTACCTGCGCTACTCGACAGACCAGGGAGATACCTGGACGCAAATGGGCAGTTGGGAACCGTTTGCACAAGGGGCAGCGCAGCAGATCGCCCTGTCGCCGGGGTATCCGGGCGACGGCCGTTTGCTGGTCGGCAGCAGCAACGGGTTCTGGTTTAGCAGCGACAACGGGGGGCATTGGACCCAGGCGACGAGCGGGCTGGTGGGCAACCGGACCGTCGGCGCGCTGGTCGTCTCGCCCCACTTCGTCGCCGATGGTACGCTGTTGGCGACCGCTACCTGGAGCGAGATGACGCCGGACTACACCTTGTACCAGGCGATTTTCCGCTCCGGCAACGGTGGGGTGGATTGGGCGCTCGCGATGGCGGGCATCCCCGGCGATGAAACGCCGCGAGGCGTCGCCTTTTCGCCCCACTTCGCCACCGACCAGACGGCTTACGCCCTGACCCACCGGGCGTTGTACCGCTCCCGCGACGGCGGCGTGAGTTGGGCGCGGGTTGGCGCGCCACCGGACGGGCCGGATTTGCGCCAATTGCAGGTGGACAGCGCCGGGGCGGTTTACATCTCTAGCAGCGCCGGGGTGTGGCGCTACAGCACGCTGCAACACAATCTGATCATCAATGGCGGGTTTGAGGCGACGGGGGGCTGGACGCTGCCAATCACGCCAATCACCGGGCAGATAAGCGAGCGGGTGGTGTATAACGGCCGTTTCGCCGCCCACCTCGGCCTGGACAACACGAGCAACCGCTACGGCTACTCCTCCGCCCGGCAGAGCTTCACCCTGCCACCCAACACGCTGCAAGCGACGCTGACCTTCCATCTCTACCCGGTTTCAGGCGAGACGGCGCTGGCGGCGCAGGCGGATTTGCTGCCGCAAGGCCGCTGGCTGGAGCCGGAGCAGGCGGTGGCAGGCGATACCCAATATGCCCTGCTGCTGGACCCGGTGACGGCCGATGTGTTGAAAATTTTGCACTGGGAGTTGAGCAACGCGCAGGCGTGGGGACGCCACACCGTCAGCCTGCCGCCGGAGTACGCCGGACGGCCGTTATTGCTCCATTTTGGGGTGTTTAATGATGGGGTAAACGGCCGTTCTGCCCTCTACGTAGACGACGTTTCCCTCACCATCCTGGATGGGGCGCTGGCCCCCTACCAGATCGCCCTACCCATCATCCACAAGTAGGCCAGAGCGAGAGTACAGAGCTAGAGCAAGAGGAAGAACCTCTCACTCTAGCTCTCGCTCTCGCTCTAGCTTCTCCTCGCCGCGATGAGTTCGGCGAGGGTCAGGTCCGGGTTTTGGGTGAAGGCCCAACTGTGCAGCAGCAAGCTGGCAAAGGCCAGGCCAATGAAGAGGAAGGCTACGGTGGCGGCCAGGGCGATCAGGGTAAAGGTGCGCGGCAGCGTCACTTTCGCCGCAGCCAGCCTGTCCGACGTTTGCCGCAACTGGGTGTTGACAGCGTCCAGAGAAGTCTGCACCTCGCCAACGCTGCCGCTCACTTCCGCGGTCAGGCCAGTCAGGAAGCCGACGCTGGTGGAAGCCAGGTCTTCGCGCCGCTGCACCACCGCCGCGCGGAAGGCAGTGACGTCTGCTTCCAATTTCTCTATCCCACTCACCAAATCGTTGACCAGCGTTGGCACAAAGCCATCCAACGTCACAAAGGGGAGACGATTGGCGGCGTTGATCGCCTCGTCTAAGGCGTAGATGGTTTCGACGATAGCGAGGACCGTCGCCCTGGCTTCGCCTACGGCAACGGCCGTTTCTTCGCTGACCCGGTTAGAAACCACCGTACCCACCAGGCTGGTCTCCGCCACCGTCTGTCCGGCGCTGATGATCTCGTTTTCCAGAGCGGTAATGTTTTGTTGTGTCAGGTCCAGGCGATCTTCTACCCGGTCAAGGCTACGACTGGTGGAGGAAACGGCCGTTTCTCCCACCGTGAGCAACTCCACCGTCACCACCGCGAGCTGATTGCGTACAACCCAACTGCCCACAATTCCGGCCAGCGCCCCGATCACGCCCACAGCCGAGATGACCAGCAAAATCCAGGCAACGACTAATTTGAAAGTTTTCACCGATTCCTCCGTAATCTGTCACGTATGAAAAGCAACCTGGCCTGCACTCCCCTAGACTTACAGCAGACCCCAGCCACCACCGATTCTACATCAGGCAGCCCGATTTGTATACGCGCCAAACTTTGCCCACCGGCGTTGGGGTCGTTACAATAGACACCACCCAGGTTAACATTATGTCAAAATTTAATCCGATATTGCGCAGATTCACGCAGTTTAAGCAGAAAATCTGCGGAATCTGCGGATACACGCTTATGTCTAGCGGTGAGTCTGGAAACAGCTAACAAGCGGCGCGGTTCATTCTCGCGCTCTATTTTTTGGAGGACCTCATGAAACGATACGCCATTTTATTGGGATTAGGGATCGGGCTGCTGCTTTTCCTGATCGGTTGTGGAGTCAACGAGGAGGGTATGGCCGGGGATGGCGAGTTGGTCGTCCGGGACGTTTGGGGGCGTAACGCCCCGGCAGCCGCGCCCAATGGAGCCTTTTACCTGACCATCCGCAACGGCACAGATCAGGATGAGCAATTGCTCGGCGCATCGGCCGACGTTTGCCAGGTGGTGGAACTGCACGAAATGTACATGAAGGAAGCCGACGTGATGGGGATGCGCGAAGTGCCGGGCGGGGTCATCCCAATCCAGGCTGGAGAGACGGTGGAATTGAAGGTTGGCGGTTTACACGTGATGTGCATTGAGAAAACCCGCGCTTTTGAAGTAGGCGAGGAAATCCCGCTGACGCTCACCTTCGCCAACGCCGGGCAGCGGGTGGTGATGGCCCAGATTCGGGAAACGGCGATGGAGGGGATGCAGCATTAACGGCCGTTTCCCCACGCCAATCGTTGACCCTTCGGAAAAAACCGCAGGTTGCGCAGATACACGCAGATTTTTACCCTGGAAACTTTGCGCCTTTGCGTCTTTGCGCCACCATTTTTCGAGGGGACGCATCGTTTAGGTTCAAAAACCGTTTTGGACTCTTGGAGAGGGGAGATGGGAGATTTCTGCTCTCCAATCCCCATTCTCCAATCGCCCAATCAAACGGGGGCGTCAACAACGCGCGACCCCTTTATACAGAAACCGCGAAAGCGCTCATCGCGCCTTCGCGGTTTTTTCATCTGTAAGCAGATCGGTAAGTTTGTCTCGCTAAAGTGCAAAGTAGGCAAAAGTTGGCGGTCTTGTTGTTGAACAGCCACATTGTAACGGTAACACACCACAGCCTACCCCACTATGAAGATCCTTTTCGTCGTCCCCTACGTCCCCAACCTGGTCCGTGTCCGGCCGTATAACTTCATCCGTTCCCTGGCTGCTCGCGGCCATCAGGTCACGGTGTTCACCGTCTGGTCAGATGCGCAGGAGCGGGACGATCTGGCTCATCTGGCCGGTCTTGGGGCGCAGGTGGAGGCGCGGCCGTTACCGCGCCTGCGTTCGTTGTGGAACTGCCTTCGGGTGCTGCCGGGAAAACGGCCGTTGCAAAGCGTCTACTCCTGGCAGCCCTCTCTGGTCGCCCACCTGAACCAACAAGCCCCCTACGACGTGGTTCACGTAGAGCATCTGCGCGGCTCGCGCTACGGCCTTCATCTGAAGGAGTATACCAACCTGCCGGTCATCTGGGACAGCGTGGACTGTATCACCCACCTGTTTGAGCAGACGGTGGCCAACAGCAAACCAGGCGTGCGGCGCTGGCGCAGCCAGCTCGATTTGCAGCGCTCGCGCTGGTATGAAGGCTGGCTGCTCACCCAGTTCGATCAGGTGTTGGTCACATCGCCCAAGGACAAAGCGGCGCTGGAAGCGTTAAGTGGGCCAGAACACGCCCCGGTGAACGTCGTGCCTAATGGGGTGGATTTGGACTATTTTCGGCCGGAAACGGCCGTTGGCGACCCCGCCCGCGAACTCAACACCTTGATCGTCAGCGGCAAAATGAGCTATCACGCCAATATCGCCATGACCACCTACCTGGTCGAGCAAATCATGCCCCTCGTTTGGGCAAAGCGGCCAGAAGTGCGCCTGCTCATCGTCGGCAAAGACCCCACGCGGCAGATCCTCGCCTACGCCGCCGACCCGCGCATCACCGTCACCGGCATGGTAGAGCATCTACCGCCCTACCTGCGCCGGGCGGCGATAGCCGTCGCGCCGCTCACCTATGGCGCCGGCATCCAGAACAAAATTTTAGAGGCGATGGCCTGCGAAACCCCTGTCATCACCACCTCTCAGGCGGCCGCCCCCTTACAGGCCCTCCCCGACCGCGATTTTGTAGTCGCCGACAGCCCCGCGCTCTTCGCCGAAAGCATCCTCAGCCTGCTGAATGATCCCCGGCGGCGGCAGTTGATGGGGCGCGCCGGCCGGACCTACGTAGAGACCTTCCACAGTTGGGACACCATCGCCCACCGGCTGGAAGAGATTTACACAGCAGCCATCCAGGCAACCCAAATAAATATCGGAGACTGGCAATTGGAGACCCAAACAATCTCCAATCTCTAATCTCCACAACCCAGAGCAGTTAAGAGAAACCTTATGATTATTGTCCAGACCCCCCTGCGCGTCAGCCTGTTTGGCGGCGGCACCGACTTCCCCGATTATTACCTGGAGCATGGCGGCTGCGTCCTCTCAGCGGCCATTGACAAGCACATCTTCGTCACCATCAAAAGCCGTTTTGATGATCGGCTGCGCGTTGGTTACACCCGCACTGAAATGGTAGAGGAGGTTGAACAAATTCAACACAACCTCATCCGCGAGGCATTCCGCATGACAGGCATCAACCACGGCGTCGAGATCACGACGATGGGCGACATTCCCACCGAAGGCTCCGGTCTGGGTTCCTCCAGCACAGTGACCGTAGGCGCCTTACACGCCATGCACACCTTCCGCCGCGAACTGGTCAACGAGGAGCAGTTGGCCAAAGAAGCCTGCGCCATCGAACGGGACATCTTGCGCAGCCCTATCGGGATTCAGGATCAGTACATCGCCGCCTATGGCGGTTTCCGTTTTATGGAGTTCAAAACGAATGGCGAGGTCACTGTCAGCCCCAACCTGTCGCTGGATGCGTCTACGGTTCGCCGACTGAACGACAATTTGTTGCTCTTCTTCACCGGTATCACCAGACAGGCGGATAACATCCTGGCGGAGCAAAAGACGAACATCAACGACCGTCTGGCCGTGTTGGCGGAGATGAAGCAATTGGCCTTCCATGCGTATGAGGAACTGAAATTTGGCAATGTGGACGTGATCGGCCAACTGCTGCACGAAAGCTGGCAGCTTAAGAAAGGGTTGGCCAGCCAGATCAGTACCGACGTGATTGACCAGATGTATAACACGGCGCGTCGGGCGGGGGCAATGGGCGGCAAGATCACCGGAGCGGGCGGCGGTGGTTTTATGCTATTTTATTGTCCAAACGGCCGTCAGGAACGGGTGCGCGAAGCTCTGGGCAATTTGCAGGAGTTGCCATTCAAGCTGGGCCAGGATGGGACAAAGGTGATCTTCGATTACAAAGGATGAGGTGCGATGGATTTCGTAAGACCCTATTTCACGACGTTGCAAGCGACGCTAGACCGGATGGCAACCGAACCGATTGAGGAGACAATTCGGGTGTTGCATGAGGCGCGGCAAAACGGCCGTAAAGTCTTCATCATGGGCAATGGCGGCAGCGCCTCAACGGCGACGCATTTTGTCTGTGACCTGGCGAAGAACACGCGCCATCCCGATTGGCCCGATTACCGGGTGATTGGCCTGACGGACAACATGGCCCTGGTGACCGCCTTCGCCAATGACGAAGGGTATGAGAACGTCTTCGCCCAGCAATTGGCAACGCTGGTGGAGCCGGGCGACGTGGTGATCGCTATTTCCGCCAGCGGCAATTCGCCGAACGTGCTGCGAGCTATTGAACTGGCGAAGGAGAAGTCGGCGCTGGCAATTGGCTTCACCGGTTTTAACGCCGGAAAGCTAGGCCCATTGGCCGATTTGCACGTCCATGTGCCTAGCGACTGTATCGAACACGTCGAGGACATCCACCTCGTTTTGGAGCATCTGATCACGAAGGCGCTGCGGGAGTTGACAACAGTCAACAATCAACAGTTAACAATCAACAGTTAAC
>CAYONK010000010.1:0-3790 GCA_964405285.1 uncultured Ardenticatenaceae bacterium | reverse complement strand
AGTTGGGCGCAGCCGGCCGCCTGACCGGCTTGCATATCGGTCAGGGCGTCGCCGATCATGATCGAGCGAGACAGGTCGAGGTTGTGGGCGGCGGCGGCTTGCAGCAGCAGGCCGGGGCGGGGTTTGCGACAGGGGCAGTCCGCTTCGGGGGCGTGGGGGCAGGTGTAGATGGCGTCTAAACGGCCGTTTTCCCCCTCCACCACCCGCCACAACCGCTGATTGATCGCCTCTACCTCAGCCAGACTCACCAATCCCCGCCCCACCGCCGACTGATTGGTGACGACGATGATCTTGTATGGCGTCGCCCGAATGCGGGCCAACGCCGCCAATGCCTGCGGGAAAATCTCCACGTCAGCCCAAGAACGCACGTAATTGGCCCGATTCTCAATAATCACGCCATCGCGGTCAAGGAAAATGGCAGGAGTCAGTGAAGAAGAGGACATAAGAACTGTCAACAGTTAACAGTTAACTGTTAATGAGGCATTGTGGGTCGTCGTGGGCTGGGCTGTTGACCCAGGTACTCACCGGGTAGGCTCTCATTTTCTCGGCCGGGTATGGGCGCAGCAGGTGCAGATCATCCTCCGGGCGGGGGCCGGGATTGAGCCATTGGTCGTAGTCGGCCGAATCGAGGATAACGGGCATCCGGTTGTGGATGGGGGCCATCAACTCGTTGGGGGTGATGGTGAGAATGGTGCAGCTTTCCACCCTACTGCCATCCGAATCGTGCCAGATTTCCCAGAGACCGGCCAGGGCAAACGGCCGTTTATCCATCATCTCAATATACATCGGCTGCTTGCCGTCGGGCTGTTTCTGCCATTCATAAAAGCCATCAGCCGGGAGCAGGCAGCGCCGCCGTTTGAAAGCAGCGCGAAAAACGGGCTGTTCGGCGACCGTCTCGGCGCGGGCATTGATCAGCGGCGCGCCGGAGCGAATCTCTTTCGCCCAGGAGGGGACGAGGCCCCAGCGGAGGAAGGTCAGCTCGCGGTGGGGGGAAACGGCCGTTGACCGCACGGCCAACACCGGCTGCGTCGGGGCCACATTGTAACGCGGTCCTACTTGCGCCAGGTCCAGGCTGGTCTGCGTCACGCCAAACTGTTCCAACAATGTCTCGGTCGGGGTCATTAAGGCAAATCGTCCACACATAGGGCAAGATTTTACCACAGATGAACCAACTTGCTATTTTGGCAGTTGCGGCTACTATTGCGCTCAGACAAAAGTTAGCCGGACGCGCCGGCAGCTTTTAACGGGAGGGGCGGCGCGCCAGGAAGCACATCTACAAGGAAAAAAATAATGCACAGCGCCACTGATTCTACTGAACCAGGCCACGCCGGAGCGCAGCGGAGCAGCTTTCGTCTGGTCATCCTGTTGACCATCGGGATTGCTCTGGGCTTGCTCTTGGGCCTGTTTCTGGTGCGCCTCTCGCAAGGCCGCCCCCTCTTTGGTCCGCCTCAACTCTATGGCCGAGCCTTAGAACCGGACGAACCGCTCGATTTCACCCTGACAGCCCACACCGGCGAGAGGGTCAACCTGAGCGATTTCCGGGGCAAGCCCGTGCTGCTCTACTTTGGTTATACCTTCTGCCCCGATGTTTGCCCGGCGACCATGGCGGAGATGAAGTGGATGATGGAAGAACTCGGCCGACGGGCCGACGAGGTGCAGGTGATCATGGTCTCCGTTGATCCAGAGCGGGACACGCCGGCGCAGTTGGGTGAATACGTCAAGGCTTTCCACCCTTCGTTTATCGGTCTGACGGGGACGAAGGAGGAGTTGGCAGCCGTGACGGCAGAGATGGGCATTTACGTCCACAAGCATGAGGGCACAGCGGCAACAGGTTATCTGATCGATCATACGGCGACGGTGCAGGTGTTGGATGGAAACGGCCGTTTGCGTCACCTTTTCTCGTTCGGCACAACCGGGAAAGAGATGGCCTCCGACATGCGCCACCTGCTCCGCGAATGAAAAGAGTGAAAGAAAAGCTAAGCGATTCTCTAATTTTTGTCTACCGATCCGTAAGAGTTAGAGTATAATTGAATGTTGGATAAGCCCGGCTGGAAAATGGCGTTTTCTAAGTAAATGAAAACGGGTGAGCCAAACGAACAGCTTCACCCAAACGCCTTCAAAAATCAAGCAAAAACCAGCCACCCATTATTTCATGTACAACGGAGGAAAGAATAATGCGTAAGTTTTGGATGATCGTCTTATTGGTTCTCGGCCTGACAGTCGTATTGGCTGCTTGTGGTGGTGGCGGCAGCGAAGCGCCGGCCGACACATCTTCCACCGGTCCGGTTGGCAATGCTGCTCGCGGCCAACGCCTCTATGAGCAAACCGTTATCGGCCGGGCCAGCGCGCCGGGATGCGTCACCTGTCACTCGATGGAACCGGGCGTCGTCGTGGTTGGCCCGTCGCACGCCGGTGTTGGGGCGCGCGCCGCTACCTACGTAGCTGGAATGTCTGCGGAAGAGTACCTGCGTGATTCCATTATCAATCCGGACGCCCACATCGTGGAGGGCTTTACGCCAGGCGTGATGTATCAGAATTACGGTTCGGAACTGAACGAACAGGAAATCGCCGACCTGGTCGCCTATATGCTCACGTTGCAATAAGCATTCGAACAAGTTAAAGATTAGAGACTGGAGATGAACGGCCGTTGCGCCGCCCATCTCCAGTCTCTTTTTATTTACAAACAGGGCGGGGAGCGCCCTCATCTATGGTACAATCGCGCCTATGTATGCAGTGCTGGTCATCAACATCGAGGCAGCCCTGGAAGGCGCGTTCCATTACGACGTGCCGCGCGATCTGGCGGCGCAGTTGCTGGTTGGGCATCTGGTAGAGGTGGAGTTTGGCCGCCGTCTGGCGCAGGGCATCGTCGTCGGGTTTGATGAGGCCGCGCCGGTGGCGGAGACGAAGCCGATCATCGCCATTCTCGATGAGACACCGGTACTCCAGCCCTGGCAGATCGAACTGGCGCACTGGCTGAGCCAGGAATATCTGGCCCCGCTGAATGGTTGCCTGCGGCTGATGCTGCCGCCCGGCCTGACGCGCCAGGCGGATATGGTGGTGGACATTAACCCACGCTGGGAGGGCAACGGCCGTTTAACCGACCTGCAAGCCCAACTCATCCAACTCCTGCGCGAGAAGGGGACGCTGCGCGGCCGGGACATCCGCAGAGCGCTGCCCAAGACGGAGTGGAAAACGGCCGTTACCCAACTGACCAACCGGGGCATCCTGCGCAAGGCCACTGTCCTCGATCCGCCCCGCGCCCGCCCCAAAGAGATCCGCACCGCCGAGTTGATCGCCAGCCCGGAAAAGGCCGCCACCGCTCTGCGCCAACTCGGCCGCGCCAACAAGCAGGCCGACATCCTGCTCCACCTGATTGATTTGGATGACCCGCTGCCGGAGATAACGGCCGTTCTCCAGGCCACCAACGCCAGCCAAAGCCACCTGGACAAGCTAGTCGAAGCCGGATTATTGACGATTGACGATTCCTCAGTCGTCAGTGGTCAATCGTCAATTGTCAATTGTCAATTGTCAATCTCCCTGGCTGTGCCGCACCGCGACGCCTTCCGCCATGCCCTGCGGCTGCGCGGGGCGGAAAACTACCTCAACGTCGTCAACCTGTTGGCCCGCGCCGCCGAGCCAGTCGCCCTGAGCGAGATTTACGCCGCCACCGGAACCAATCTAAGCCACCTGAAAAAGCTCGCCAAACTCGACCTGATTCGCTTCGGCTCCGAAGAGGTGTGGCGCGATCCCCTGGCCGACCGCGACTTCACCCCGGCCGAGACACCCCAAC
>CAYONK010000009.1:0-22362 GCA_964405285.1 uncultured Ardenticatenaceae bacterium | reverse complement strand
CGTCAGATAGCGGGGCGGCGGAGGTGGGTCTTGGCGCAGCCAGCCGCGCTGCGCCAGAACCCACTCCACCTGCCGGGCAATGGCCGGGGCCGGGTCAATAATACTCACCTCTGAGCCGACCAGGCGCGCCAGCGCAGGGATGATGAAGGGGTAATGGGTGCAGCCCAGCACCAGCGTATCCACCCCGGAAGCCAACATCGGCTGAACGATGCCGAGCAGCCGCGCCTCGGTCACTGGGCCATCAATCTGCCCCCCCTCGATTAAATCTACCAACCCAACGCACGGGTCTTCGACGACGGCGACGCCGTTGGCGTAGCGGGCCATCAACTCAGCGTAGCGTTCGCTGGCGAAGGTTCCGGCCGTCGCCAGCACCCCGACACGGCCGCTCTTGGTCTGATGGGCGGCTGGTTTGACGGCCGGTTCCATGCCAACAAACGGCACGTCGGGAAAGGTTTGGCGCAAGGGGGTGAGAGCCGCAGCCGAAGCGGTATTGCAAGCGACGACGATCATCTTTGCGCCTAAGCCGAGCAAATGGCGGGTGATCGCTTCGCTGAATTGGTGAATTTCCTGCTGGGGGCGAGGGCCGTAGGGGACGTGGGCCTGGTCAGCCAGGTAGATGAGCGATTCGTGGGGCAGCCGCGCCCGGATTTCCCGCAGGATGGAGAGGCCGCCAACGCCGGAATCGAAGACGCCAATAGGCTGCTGCGCCTGGGGCGACCGGTCGGCTGACATGGGGAGGCTCCGTCAGGAACGGCCGTTGCCCGCCGCCGCCACAAAACCGGCAAACAGTTTCCGCATGGCCGGGTCGTCGGCGATCAGCCATTCGGGGTGCCACTGCACGCCGATGGCGAAGGGATGGTCAGGCAATTCGACGGCTTCAATCACGCCATCGGGCGCGGTGGCGGTCACGGCAAGACCGGGGGCCAGGTCGCGGATGGCTTGGTGGTGGAGGCTGTTAACGGCCGTTTCTACGCCCAAATAGCTTGCCAGTCGGGAATCGGGGCGGATGGTAACGGCGTGGGCGGTGTAGTTACGCGGATGGGTCTCGTCGTAGTCGTGGTTGGCCGCGCCAGGAACCTGGCTGGGCACGTCGGCCCATAGGCTGCCGCCCAGAGCGACGTTGAACACCTGATGGCCGCGACAGATGGCAAGAAGGGGTTTTTCTTGGGCAACGGCCGTTTGCGCCGCCAAAATCTCCACCCGGTCCCGGTCGGGGTCTACCCGCTTAAACAGGCCGTTTCGCGTTTGTTGGTAGTAAGCCGGGTCTACGTCGCCGCCGCCCGGCAGCAGCAGCCCGTCTATTCCCACTAAAATTTGCTTCAGGTCCGCTTCATCCAGCCCCAAAGGGATCAGCAGCGGGATGCCGCCTGCTTGCTGTACGGCCTGGATATACGCCTCGGTCAGGGCCATCATGGCTAACGATCCAGCCGAAGCCTGATAACGATAGACGGTACACCCGATGATCGGTTTTCTGCTCATATCTCGCGCGGCCATCCACCGGAGCGGAAAGCAAAAAGGGTGAAAGCGTTGCCCCTTTCACCCGGTGAAAATGAAACAGATATGGAAAACGGCCGTTTAGTAAATGCGGCGTTCCCGCAGGCGAGCCGATTTACCGGTGCGTTCGCGCAGGTAATAAAGCTGCGCCCGGCGCACGTGGGCATGGCGATGCACTTCAATCTTCTCAATGCGCGGCGATTGCAGCAGGAAGGTGCGCTCGACGCCAACGCCGTTGGCAGCGATACGGCGCACGGTGAAGTTTTCGTTCGCGCCGCCATTACGCAGGCGGATGACGATGCCGCGCACCAACTGCACGCGCTCATTTCGGTCGCCAACGTTGATACGTAGATGAATAGTCACGTTGTCACCAACGTGCAGTCTGGGAACATCTTTTTTTGCTTCCGTATCGAAAGCCTTTAATAACAAATCAGACATGATCCAATTCTCCGACAAGGGTAATAAGGATTTCACCTTAAAGAGCAGCATAAAAATAACCCGCAAGGCGGGTTAGAGCAAAGAAATATATCACGGCCTGCCCTGAGCGGCAAGGGGGAATCGCCCCCAAATCACATGAACGCTACCAAATCCGGCAAGAAGATTGGCAAAAAAAAAGCCCCGCTGATGGTTCAAACGGGGCCAGGGTTAAACGCGATACAGACGGCTGCTTATTTCTTCTTCAAAACAGGCAGGCCATTGCGGCTTTCGGAAACTTCGTAACCTGCGGGCACAGCATCCAGGGCGCCATCTTTCACTTCTTTAGCGAAGAAGTAGATGGTTTGCTCACGGCCGTTCTTCAAGGTCGTGTCGCGTTTGTGCAAATAGTACGTTCTATTTTTTGAATTAGTGAAACTGTAAGCCATTTTTCCCTTCCTTGTTTCGTAATTTACCGTTTACCTGGCTGTTTGGGAGGCAGCCAATCCGGTGGAAATGATTTGCTACACCTGATTTTCCCCTGTTACCAGAGGTATGCTGGTGTAACAGAGCTACATCTTAAAACAACTTGGGGAAGTTGGCAAGCAATTTGTCTAGGAATTAAGCATTCATACAGGAGATTTGCTAATTTACACCTCTGGTTGACTGACAAATCTCAGATTTATACCGCGGAGAGCGCGGAGGACGCAGCGATTCTCTCTGGTAAAACCTCCGCGTTCTCCACGGTTAGAAAAGTTTTGTCAGTCAATCAGGGGTTGCTGGTGAAACTCTAGGCGAATTCTGTTCTTTAGCGCCGTTACCACTTCACATAATGGACTTTTAACCCATATCCAAACCGGTAAAAGCGAGTATAATATGACAGTCAACATAAAAGCGTGAACGGCCGTTCCCCATCCCTTCACGGACAACGGCTTACGGTATAAGGACTGTATCGTCCGCTCAGGAGGCAACTATGTCGTACAAAGCAAGAATTAGCTTCATCCTCGGCCTGGCTCTGCTGCTGATCGCCAGCGTGGCCCAGGCGCAAGACCCTCAACCTACCCCCACCAACACGCCACGCCCTACCCCGACCAACATGGCTCCACCCACCAGCCCGCCCCCCGCGCCGAGCGCCAACGTTCAAGGCTCGATTCGCGGTGTCGTGTACGCTGACGTCACGGGCAACGGCCGTTGTGTCAATACGGGTGTGGCCGGAGAAACGGCCGTTCCCAACGTGCCCATCGAGTTTATGAGCAGTGACGAAAAGACCATCATCACTCACACCAGCGGGGAAAATGGCGTCTTTGAACTGGCCGCTGCCGGGGAAAGCTACTGGCGCGTCACCGCCAAACCACCCGCCGGTTGGGTCGTCACTTCGGAAAATCCGCGCTACGCCCCCATCTACCCCGAAACCCCATTGGCGACTGACGTGAACTTTTGCGTGATGCGGGTAACGGCCGTTCCCCTGCCAGCGCCACCCACCAGCGGCATCCTCCTACCCGACTCCGGCGCGCCAGCCAATAGCGCGGCCAACATTTCGCTCTGGTTAGCCATCGCCGGTTTCGGCCTCATCTTGGTCGGCCTCTTCCTCCAACGGCAGCAGCGCGCCAAATAAGCGCCAAACATCACTGTCGTGATTGAGCAGTTGGGTAATTAAGTCGGGACGGCAATCAAACAGCTTATCGGGAACGAGATTGGGGATTGGAGATTGGTTCAATCTCCAATCCCCAATCCCCAATCTCCTCCAGATCATTTCAGCCGCGTTCCCTGCTTACCAACCCTCACCGCAATAACAAAAGGCCGGTAGTGTGTGAACACCTACCGGCCTTTTTGCTTCCCATTTAGAGCTGACAGGTTGTTTACAAACCTGTCAGCTCTGGCTTGATTAGCCGCCGGAGCGGACCGTTTGCGGCGTCGGGGTGCTGGTTGGGGTGGGAGATGGCAAGACGAACGGCGTGGGCGTCTGACGCGGGCCATCCGGCTGAACGGGCGCAACCTGCCCGCCCCCGCTCGCCCCACTGACGTTCACCAGCATCGGGCCGAAGCGATTGTTATCTTCGTGCGGGCATTCGTCAACGGTATCATCCGTGTCCACCTGCGCCCAGACCTGGTTCGCGCCGCCGCTGAAGGTGTATGGCGCGCTGAAGGTCTCGCTGTGCCCGGCGCGCATCAGAATGCCCTGCACGCCCCACTCGATCTCGCCGCGCGTATTGGGCGTGGGCGGCCGATTGACGTAAAAGTCGAGCCAGAAGTTGTTGCCAAAGGCCACGTCTACCGTACCCTGGTTGCGGATGGTCACGTAGACCATCGCCGGTTGGCCGCTGGTGGGCGTGCCCGGCACAATCTGAATGCCCGTCACCACCAGGTCAATGCCGGTCGGGTCGCCGCAGACGCGCGGCGTCGGTGATGGGGTTGGCGTCAGCGTGGGTGACGGCGTGGGCGTGGGCGTGGGCGGCACGGGAGTCGTCGGCGATTTGGCGATGACCGGCAGATAGATGAGTGTTTCCGTTGGCAGCCCTTCAACCGTCGTCGTGTCCACTGCGCTGTCGGCGATGGCCGGATTGGTCGTCGAGCGGGCCGTCACGGTCGTCTGGTCTACCGCGCCGGGCGTAGCGCCAGCCGGGATGCTCACCAGCACCGTCACCGGGGCTGTTTGACCAGGATTCAGGCTGACCTGGGCGGGATTCACCGTCACCGTCCAACCGAGGCTGGAAACGGCCGTTATCTCATACGCATCCGCCACGTCACCCGTATTCCTGACCGTGTGGAGATACTCCACCACTGTCCCCGCCGCCCCAGTCGCCGCGCGGTCCGGGGCGATCTCCACGCCCAAGTTAGCCGGAGCGCCAGTCACCGTCGTCCGGTTCACCACCGCCGCCGCAAAAGTCGGGCTGATGGTCGAGGTGGCGGTGATCGTCGTCACGTTCACCAGGCTGCCCGCGCCCGGCGGGATGACCAGGGTCATCGTCACCTGTGCCGACTCGCCCGGCTCCAGGCTGACCGAGAGCGGCGTGACAACTGGCCCCCAATCGGGCGCGCTGCGCCAGGTGAGGGCGAACTCATCCGGGCCGTCGCCGCTGTTGGTGAGGGTATGGTTGTATTGGATGGTCGAGCCGGGCGCGGCCGTCTCGTCGTGGTCCGGGGCGAAGAGCAGGCCATGCGTCTGGCGGACGCGGGTGGTGTCGGTGGCGCTGTCTTGCACCGCCGGATCGGTTTGGGAGCGGGCTGTCACAATCGTCTGGTCCACTGCGCCAGGAACGGCCGTTCCCGGAATTGTCACCCACACTATCACCGCCGCGCTCTGGCCCGCCGCCAGCGTCAGTTGTTCCGGCGCGACCAACACCGTCCAATCGGCGCTGGAAACGGCCGTTAACGCATAATCATCCGGCCCCTCGCCGGTGTTGGTGATGGTGTGTTGGTACTGCACCATCTCACCCGGATAGCCGAAACCGCTGCGATCCGGGGCGATGGCCACGCCCAGCGTCACCGGCTGGCCCGTGACCTGGGTGGTGTTCACCACCGCTGCCGCGTGAACCGGGCTGATCGTGGAGGTCGCGGTGATCGTCGTCACGTTGGTCAGGCCGGCCGCGCCGGTTGGCACAGTTAGCGTCATGACAACGGCCGTTGTCTCGTCAGGTTCCAGCGTCACCAGCGTCGGGCTGATAACCAGCGGCCAGTCTGGTTCGCTCTCCCAGGTGAGGGCGAAGGTGTCGGAGCCATCTCCATCGTTGCGCAGGGTGTGCTGATACACCTGGACCACGCCCGGATCAACAGTCTCGGTGTGGTCCGGGAAGAAGGCCAGGGCGTGATTTTGCGCCACGCGGGTGACGTCGGTCGCCGTGTCGAAGACGGTCGGATCGCTCTGCGAGGTGGCGGTGATAACCAGGGCGTCTTCCAGGCCCGGCGTCGCGCCGAGGGGGACGCTGATAACGGCCGTTACCGTCAGCGAATCCCCCGCCCCCAGCACCACCGACGCGGGCGTCAGGCTCTCCAACCACCCCTGCTGGCTAACGGCCGTCAGGGAGATCGTGTCTGTCAGGTTGCCAAGATTGGTCAACTGGTGTTCATACGTCACCAACTCGCCCCGATTGACGACCTGGAATTGATCTGGTTCTAGCAGGATACCCGCCTGGGCGCTGACGGTGGTGGTGTTAACGGCCGTTGCCTCTAACCCCGTCGCCTGCCCCAAAGCCGTGACAACGGCCGTGTGGAGCAATCCGCCCGTGCCCGGCGGCACAATCACCGTCACCTCCACCAGCGCCTCGCCAAAGGGCGGCAGCGCCACCTGCGGCGGCGAGACGGTCGTCGCCCAGCCCGCTGGCAAACCGGCAACCGACAGGTCCACAATTTCGTTGGCGTTGCTGTCGTTGCTCAGGGTATGGGTGTAGACCACCGTCACCCCATCGGCCACCGTCCGTTCATTGTCCGGCGTCAGGAAGAGTCCGTTAAGCAGCAGGCCGACCGTCGTTGTGTTGCTGAGCGTATCGCTGGCGTCCGGATTGGTCGCTACCGCCAGCACCGTCACCTGATGCTGCGTGCCGCTAATGGCATCCGTCGGGATTTGCACTGTGACGGTGAAGGGGACGATTGCCCCAGGCTGCAAGAAACCGGTCTGGGTCAGACTGAGCGTGACCACCCAATCGGCGGGAACGGCCGTGTAGCTCAGGTCAAACTCGTCCAGCCCATTGCCGCTGTTTTGCAGGGTATGGATGTAGACCAGCGTCTCGCCCGGCAAACCGAGGCCGCTGCGCGATGGTTCAATCTCCACCCCGGCCGTTTGCGAGATGAAGGTAGTATCTACCACGCTGGCCGTCAGGCCAGAGACGGAATCGGCCGTGATCTCGCTGACCAGATAGGAGCCTGCCTGCCCCCCGGTGACGACCAGCGTCACCGTCACCGCTTCGCCGCGTGGCAGATCAACGATGTCGAATGGGCCGAGGAAGTCAAACGTCCACCCTGCCGCCCAATCTGGGAAGAGGGTGTGGGTGACGGTCAGACTGTAGGTGTCGGTGAAGTCGCCGGTGTTGGTGAGGGTGTGGGTGAAGGTGTAGACGTCGCCGGGGTCAATCGTCACCGTCTGGCTGATCGGTTCCAGGACGAAGCCGGGCAGTTGCACGTACTCGTCGGCCCCCAGGTCTACGCGCGGTCCCTGAAGACGAGGCTGCCCATCCATGTCCCAGCCATTGAGGATGGAGATGTCTGACGTGCCGCGATCCAGCGCCGGGGAATCCACGCTGATGTGGGAGTAGAGGTCGGTGAAGAGCGATTCGCCAGTCCAAAGGCGGTCGCCTATCGTCGCATTACCCGGTCCGTCAATGGGCGTGGCTGAATGGTTGCTGAAGAGATTGTAGTTGGTGGTGAGAACGGCCGTTGTGCTGATATACACCGCATCCCCCAACTCGCCAAGGTTCTCTGAGAAGATGTGGTTCAACAGGGTGGCCGAGCCATCCAGGAGGTAAATCGCCCCGCCGTTACCGGTCTGACTGGCGTTCAACGCGGCGCGGGAGGAGGTGCGGCTGGCCGCGTTTTCGCGGAAGGTATTGTTTTCCAGCAAAGCTTCACCGCCAGCCATATAGAGGCCGCCCCCTTCGCCAAATTCGCCAAAGGGATTGCCGTTGAAGGCAAAAACGGAGCTGAACAGGTGTAAACGGCCGTTTGCATGGTACAGCCCCGCCCCATACAGCGCCATATTGTTACGCAGCCAGACGCCATAAAGCGTCAGGTCCGCCCCGGCATTGTAGAGGCCACCGCCAAAGGCGTTGGTCGCGTCGCTGCCTGGCAGGCTGTACCCATTTTCGATGAACAGCCCTTGCAGCGTCACGCTCACCCCAGCGGTGACGTAGAGGACACGCCGTTCATTCTGGCCGTCCAGCGTCACCGCATTGGTGATCGGTTGGAAGCTGGTAAAGCCGTCGCTCGCGTCGTACCCGCCGCGAATCGTCACCGATTTATTGATGAGTAGATTTTGCGTCAGCGTTTCACCGCCGACCGGCTGGCTGCTGAATTCGGTGTACGTGCCGGCCGCTACCAGGATCTCATCGCCAGCGACGGCCTGGCTCAACGCATATTGCAGCGAGCCGCACGGCTGCACCGGGTCGGTGCAGTTGGTGTTGTTTGCCCCGCCAGGGGCGACGTAGCGCGTGCCCGGCGCGGGCTGGATGGTGATCCGGTTAAGCGCCGCACCAAAATTCAGCAAATCTTGCTGCGATTGGGCGACCACGCCCGGCGTTGCCACGCTGCCGGCCGCCGCCGTATCGAGAATGGTCACTTGCAGCAAGACTGGGTAGCTGGCTTCAGGGGCTAGGGTGACAATCGTGCCGCTAAGAACCTCCTGGGTATCGAAGTCACGCAGCAATACGGTGGCGTGGCGCGGCCCGGCTGAGGGGGTGACACTGAACGATTCGGTCTCGTTGCCCACATTGATGACGGTGTGGGTGAAGGTGAGGATTTGGCCGGGAACGGCCGTTGTGATGTAATCCGGTATCACAATCACCCCGCCAACCGAACCGGTATTCACCCGGAAAGTCGCCGTGTCCGTCGCCCGGCTTAGCCGCAGCGAGTTAGAGGCGCAGCGGATCTCCACCAATTCCTGCAAATCCGTCGTCGCCGTCAGCGGCACAGACACCGTAAGGACTCGCGTGACAAACGTCTCATCCCCCTGCGTCAGGTCATCCCAGCCAATCTCCACCAGCTGCTCCGGCCCGCCTTCCAAGAGAGACCAATTCTGCGCGCTGCTAACCACAGTGATGCTGATGGTGTCCGTATAACCGTTGGCCCAATAACGTGGCTCTCCGTCGCGGATCAATTGGCGATAATTGGGGTTCCCTACATTGTAGATATTCAGGGTGAAGGTGATGAATTCGCCCGGCGATACAGAAGCCGTCTCATTATCCGGATCAATTTCACAGCAGAAATCCTTGTAATACTCAAACGCGCCCACATCGCTAAACAGTCCATGCGGTGGCTCAAGGTCGCCCACGCCGTAGGTGATCCCTTCGCCATCCGGTCGCGGCACGTTTCGATGATCGTAATCCAGCGGATCGCCATCCGGCGGCACGCTGCCCAGCAGGGTCGGGTCGGCCTGATCAATGTTACGCGAGTTCACGCTCAGAGAAGAGACGCCCAGATTACGAAAACCAGGGTCTCCCACGATAGGATTCGCGTTCACCAATCCGGCGGAAAAATCGCCCGGCGAATTCTGGTGGAAGTTGTTGTACCCCATAAAACCGACGTGGCTGCTCGACGAATAGAGACCGCCCGGTTCCTGGAAGGCCGTATTAGCATAGAGGATACTGCTGTTCAGCAAAAAGCCGCCCGCCGCGTTATAGATGGCTCCGGCCGTGCCGGAGATCGCCTGATTGCTGCGAATGGTATTGTGATAAACGCGGAAATCCGGCCCGCTGTTGTAGACAGCGCCGCCATCATACTGCGCCCGGTTGGTGCTGAACACCCCATTCACCAGGCGACTGTCCGCGCCTGTGTTGAACACGCCGCCACCCTGGTTACCCGCCCGATTGCTGTGGAAGAGCATATTCCGCGCGTCGAACGTGCCGCTGCTGTAGATGCCTGCCCCATCGTTCGTGACTTCGTTACCAAAGTAGGTGCGGAACAAGATCAGCAGATCGCCTGAATCCTCGTCAGTGATGACGTCGTAGCCGGGCGATCCGAGGCCGACGGCCAAACCGGAGAAGTCGTTCACGGAATTGGCTGTACCAAAGAAGCCGCCGCCATTCTGCGCCCGGTTCTGCGAGAGGTAACCGCCCCAGAACGTCACACCCCCAAAGCCAGGGTTGTAAATGCCACCGCCGTCGTTGCTGGAAGCATCGTTGGCCGCAAAAGCATCCCCGCGCACAAAAGCGAGCTGGTTCAGGAAGGGAGAAGCATCGTTGGCTACGTAGAGCGCCCGGCCGGCATTCTCCGCGTCAATAATCGTCGTGACGTGACCGATTTGTGTGTTGTAATAGTCCCCCTGATCATTGAAGTTGTCGCGGGGCATTGAGCCGATAATCCGCAAATCCTGGCTGACGTAAGCGACCTGCAACGTCCCGTTCCGCTCTTGAACGCCCCGGCAGATGCCCCGGCCAATGCGCACCTCGTTAAAGCCGAACATTTCGGCGTAATCAATCGCCTCTTGCAGCACACCAAAGAATTCATCGCCCACTTTGACAAGGCAGAGGTTGATCTCGTCTGCGCCGATGTCTGGCGCGCCATTGGTCGGCCGGATGTCGCCATCATAATCTCTATCGGTAAAGTGAGGATTAGCCGGATTGGTCACTTCCAGATCACCGGCGTCTTCGCCAGGGGAGAAGGGGCGCAGGCGATAATCTTTCTCCAACGGGTCTTCGTACCAGGGGAACGCGCTGATGTTGTTCGGGCCAATGGCGACGTGGGTGTTGTAGTCCGGGTTATTGAAGACGACGTTGTTGTAGTTGATCACCGGCAGGCCGCCAAAGGTGTAGATACCGGAACCGCTGCTGCGGTCTACGATGTTGTTGCGGATGTCCGGGTTTCCGGCAACGCTGGCGATACCGCCGCCATTCCCGCTAAAAGCCTGGTTTTGCACGAAGGTGTTGTGCCAGACACGGCCGTTTCCGGCCGCATTGTACACCCCACCACCAACCCGGGCGCGGTTCTCATAGATGTAGTTATTGCGCACATCGGCTTCGCTTCCCAGGTAAACCGCCCCGCCGAAACCAGACCCTGGATTGCTGCCCGTGCTGTTGTTGCGCAGCACATTGCCATCCAGCATCAGCCCGCCGCTGGCCTGGTAGACGCCGCCGCCGCTGGCGGTGGCGATGTTATAGCGGAACTCCGTGCCGCGACTGAAAGCTCCGCTGCCGGGCGCGTTGTTGTACAGGCCCGCCCCGCTGGTCGCCGTGTTGGTGAGAACCTCTGAGTCGAGCAAGGTGAGGGAGGCAGTGTTGTAGAGCGCGCCGCCGAAAACGGCCGTGTTGTCCGTCAACTGCACGCCATCAAGCATCAGCGCCCCGGCGTTGTACAGCCCGCCGCCGTTGAGACCGCCGCCGCCCAGGGCGCCATTACCGCCCTGGAGCGTCATCTGCGTCAGGGTGACGACCGCGCCGGAGGCGACGTAGACCACCCGCCCACGCTCCAGCGCGTCCAGAGTGGCGGTAATGCCGTCGCCATCATAATCCCAATTGCCGTTGATGGTCAGCTCTTTGTCTACGAACAGGGTTTGGGTGACTGGCGTACTGCCCGCCAGACGGCCAGCGACGTTGCGGCAGAGGCCATCTACCAGCACCGTGTCGCCGGGCGAGGCCAGGTCCACCGCCTGCTGGACGCTGCCGAAAACCGTGCTTTCTTCTCCGGCGATAGCGGCGAAACAGCCGCCCACTTCGTCCGCGCCCAGGTCATAGCCATGATCCGTCGGGCGAATATCTTCTTCATAATCTATGGCCAGCGACATGTTGGGGATGGGCACATCCACCACCGGCGAGGTAATCGTCAGGGTAAAGACTCGGGTTGCCATACCTTGAAGCTGCGGGTCCACAAAGAGGTTGCCCGGCCCCAGGTCGGTCAGATCGCCACCCAGGTTGCCGCCGCTGTTTTGGTGGTAGTTGTTGTAGCCGAGGATAGGCGCGGCGGGGTCTTCGGTGTAGATGGTTCCGGAGGCCGCGCTGTTACCCAGGAAGATATTACCGCGCACGTCCGGCGCGCCGTCAAGCACAACCACCGCGCTGCCCGCGCCGGCCACGCTGTTGTTGACGACGGTGTTATGCTGGATGAGGTTGTTGCCGCTGGCGCTGTAGAATGCACCGCCGTCGCCGGTAGCAGCATTGTCGTAGATGAAGTTGTTTTGCAGGGTGGCGAAGCCGGTGGCGTTTACCACGTAGACCCCGGCCCCATCGGCCGCAGCGTTGTTGAAGATGCGGTTGCCGCCAATCAACAACGGGGCGCCGCCAAAGCTGTAAACTGCGCCGCCTTGCTCGGCGGTATTGCTGTAGATGCGATTCGCCCGGATCGTCGGTTGGGCGTTGTCTATGCAGATGCCCGCGCCGTGCCCTTCCGGGCCGCTGCCCTGGACGAAACCGTTGATGATGTCGAAGCCATCAATGGTGGCGGTGATGTTGGGGGCGATGTAGACCACCCGCCCCAGGCCGCGCGCGTCGAGAATGCTGTAGCCTTCCCGTTCGCGGAAATCTTCGTCCCAGCCGCCCAAGAGGTTGACGTTCTTGTTCAGGTAGAGCAGGACTTGCATTTCTGCGCCGCAGGCGTCGCCTGTGCCCGCTCCGGGGACGGGGGCGCCGACGCCGCTGCACCGGCCGGAGACGTTTAGTTGGTCGCCGGGCTGCGCCGCTTCCAGCGCCTCTTGCAAGCTGCCGTAAATCTCGCCGTTTAGCTGGACCAGGCAACCGGCCAATTCATGCGCCCCCATGTCCGGGGCCTGATCCGACGGCCGTCGGTTGTTGGCAAAGTCGCGCCGCACCGGTGAATCGGGGTCGCCCGCATCTACGGCCGGGGCATCCTCGGTCAGGGTGAAATCGCCTGCGGCCGGGTCGGTCAGCCCCGGCGGGTCGTCAGACTCGCTGGAGTTTGGCCCGATGGTCAGGCCGACAACGGCCGTTCCCGCATGGTCATGGTAATAGTTGTAATCCTCGTCCGGCTGGCCAGCGGCGACAAAAATCGCCGGACCGACCGCCGCCAGATTGCCCTGGAAGATCGAACTGCGCAGGGTTGGCGTGCTGGTTTCGCTGTAGAACGCGCCACCCTCTTCCGTCGCCGCATTGGCGTAAAAAGTCAGGTGCAGGTATTGCGCCCCATCCCCGGCCGCGTGGTAAATGCCGCCGCCGTTGGCCGCCAGGTTGCGGTCCAGGATGGTGTTTGTCACCGTCAGCGCCCCGCTGTGGTTGAAGAGGCCACCGCCAGCGGTCGCCTCGTTCTCCACCAGCCAGGCCGCGCCGACCCACATGGGGCCTTGGTAATTGTAGATAGCGCCGCCAAAAACGGCCGTGTTCGCCTGTAACAGCGACGTAATCACCTCGCCCGCCGTTGCGTCGGGCAACGCCAGGTACGTGAGGAGCGGCGCACCCACGTGGTTATAAAAGCCGCCGCCTAATTCGGCCGTGCCGGTAAGAATGCGCACCGCCCTGAAAGTGGGGGCGCTGTCCAACACGTAAACGCCGCCACCGGCATCTTCCTCATCCGGGCCGCCGCCCAGGCCGGTCGCGTCCCCATTGACGATGGTCAACTGTTCTACAATCGGCTCGGCGTCGCCGAAAATGTAAAAGGCGCGGCCCTGCCCTTCCGGGTCTACAAAGCTCTCCTGGTCCTGGCTGCTAAAGTTGCCATTCCAGCCGCCCTGAATCGTCAGGCTTTGGGTGAGATGGACCGTCTGGCTGATGACCTGGCCGTCCACCTCGATGGTGTGGACGCCGCGACAGATGCCGGAAACGAGGAGCAGCGTCTCCGGATCGTCGGCATTCACCGCATCCTGAATGCTGCCGTAGATGGTTTCGCCGCGCTTCACGCGACAGCCCGCCAGCTCGTCCCAACCGATGTCGAACCCTTGATCCGAGGGCCGGAAATCATCTTCAAAGTCTACCGCCAACACCGTTGCCGGATTCCCCCGGTCTACGGCCGGGGAATCTTTCGACAGGCGGAAATCCTCGTCTAAAAAGAGCGGATCGGCGCTGATGCTGTTGGGGCCGACTGGCACGTTCGCCTGGTTGGCTCCTCCATTTTGCCAGACGTTGTTGTAATCCAGGGTGGTCTCTCCACTGACAGCAAAGACCGCGCCGCCATCTGTGGCCGTGTTGCTGATGAGGATGGTGTTGCCGATCTCGGCAGTGGCGTTGTTGTTGTAGAGACCGCCGCCATTGCCACCCGCCTGATTGGCGATGACAGTATTGTTGCCGAAGGCCACCTGACCGCTTTGCGCCCGGATTGCGCCGCCGTGGGAAACGGCCGTGTTGTTGACAAACAGGTTATTCTGCGCTGCCAGGGTTCCCCCGTTCAGATAGATCGCGCCGCCGCCTTGCGTGGCCGCGCCGCCGCTGGCCGTATTGGTCAGCAGACGGGTTTGCTGGAGGGAAAGCGCCCCGCCCGGACCGGCCAGGTAGATCGCGCCACCGCTTAGTTGGGCTGTGTTATTGGTGAAGGTACTCTTGCGCACCGAAACTGTCGCCCCGTTGGTCAGGTAAAGCGCGCCACCCTGGGCAGCCTGGTTGTTGTCAAAAATCACCTGACGGAAAGTTGGCCGGGCAAAATTCCCGACGAAGACGGCGCCGCCGGCCGTGCCGCTGCTGCCATTCCGCAAGGTGAGCATTTCAAAGGTGGGTCGCACCGTTGCGCCAGGGGCTACGGTGAATATGCGCCGGACACCGCTGCCGCTGATCACCGTCAGTGTGGGGTCGTCGGCCTGCCCATTGTCGGCAAAGGTGTTCCAGCCACCGCTGATCAAAATCGTATCATTGACGCTGATCTCCTCCGGTTCCAGGTAGTTACCGGAGGCGATGCGCACAGTATCGCCCGTAGCGGCCTGGCCGACCGCCCGGCCAATCGTGCGGCAGGGGATGTCTGATTGTGTGCAGTTGTTGTTCGTGTCGCTGCCGCTGGTGGCGACGTAGCGCGTGCCAACGGTCGCTTTTGCGGTAACGGTGTTGACGACGGTGGCGGCGATGGCCGGGTTAAACTGGGAGTAGGCGGTGATCTCGGTGACGTTGGCGAAACCGGCCGGGGCCTGCGCCGGAACCGTCACCCGTACCCGGATTTGCTGCGTCGCGCCCGGCCCCAGGGGGATGATGAGCGGATCGGTGGGGATGACTTGCCCCCAATTCGGCCCTGGGCTGGAGACGGTGACGACGAAGTTGTCGAAGTCGCCGGTGTTGGTCAGGACGTGGGTGAGGGTGATGACTGCGCCGGGCAGTTCGGTGCGGGAGTAGGAGGGGGTGAAGGCGATGCCGGGGATGGGATTCACCCGGCTGTCTACCACAGCCCGGTCAAAAATGTCTACGTCGGTCTGGGAGGTGGCGGTGATGATGGTCCGGGCGTTCTGGTAGGCAATGGCTGAGGCGGGCACGACAACGGCCGTTGTGATGTTAGCCGACAAGCCAGGGGCCAGCGGTCCGACGGACGTGGTGCAGGTGACGTCCCAGAGGTCGTTGCTACAGGTGACGTCGTAGCTGTCTTCCAGGCTGCCGGTGTTGCGGATGGTGTGTTGGAAAACGGCCGTTTCCCCCCGATCCACCCCCACCTGCAAAGACGTCGGAGCCAGGTTGACGCGGCGGAAATCAGGATAATACTCATCTGCGCCCACGTCATGGCGCACCGGCGCGTCGTCCGGGTTGGGGCGCTCCTGTCCATCTATGTCCATGTCCACCCAGGCGGGCGTGTCCGGGCTGCCGGTGTTACGCGCCGGGCTGTCGGCCTGGATGTGTAAATTGAATGCGGCCAGATTGACAAAGAGCGGGTCGCCGCTGATCGGATCGGCAAACGTCACATTACTTGCATTACCAAAGATGTTGTTGTGGCTACCGGATGGCGTGATTGCTGAGGCATTATGGAGACCGTTGTTGTTGCTACCAACATTGAAAGCGATGATGTTGTTATAAAATTCAACTTCAGCCCCCAATTCCAAGAAAACGCCCGCGCCATTGGCTGAAGCAGTGTTCCCTGCGATGGTATTGTTCCACAAAACTGCGCTGCCACCCGTGGAAAAGAACCCACCGCCAACGGCCGTTGCCCCAACTGCCGTATTGTCATATAGCATATTGCTGTGCATCACAAGCAGCGAACCGCCAAATGTACCAATCCCGCCGCCTACGCCAGCGCTGTTTTGGGAAATCGTATTGGCGACCAGATAACCTCTGGCATTGTTAAACAGAAAAACACCACCGCCTAAGCCGGTGGCCGAATTATCATAAATGTTGTTAAAGCGCAGGGTAGACGTGACTGCCGGATTGTTGTTGTGCAGCAGCACCCCGCCGCCGCGCGGATTGGCCTGGTTGTTGTAGATGTCGTTCTCTACAATGAGCGCGCCGCCGCCATCGAAAATACCACCGCCGCCCAGCAAACCGCCGCTGGCGACGTTGTCGTGGATGAAGTTAGCCCGAATGAGCGGCGCGCCGTTGCCATCGGCCACGTAAATACCCGCGCCTTCGGCCGCCTGCCCATTTTGGATGTGGAAATTCTGCACGATGGGGCTAACGCCAGCGGCGATCTGGACCACACGGCCGTTTCCCATCCCGTCCAGCGTCGTCGTATTCAAGCGGTCCGGTTCATCGCTCCAGATGCCGCCGCTGTAGACGTAGCCGCCGGTCACGGTGATGGATTGGGTCAGCAGCAGCACCGGATCGCTGGTATCGCTCTCGTACGTCCCGCTGGCCACCCGAATTTCATCCCCGGCGACGGCCAGGGAGACAGCCCGCTCCAGCGAGCAAGGGTCGGTGGGCGTGCAGGCGTTCAGGTCTGTGCCCGTGTCGGTGACGTAATGGATAACGGCCGTTGTCTCTGCCAACACCGCCATTGGGCCGCCACCCAAAAACCAGAGCAATGCGGCTAAAATAAAAAAGGCTACCAAAGGGCCAAAGCCCAGGTAGCCCAATCGCTTTGTTTGTTGTTGGAAACGCACTTCAACCGGTGAAACGTTTGCAGTCGAGTACACCTGACCATCTTTTTCCATTAGAATCCCACCTTTCTGGGTATCCATTCAACCCCCTTGCCCTCTCCCTCCTGGAGAGGAAGCAAGTTCCCTCCCCCTTCGGGGAGGGTTAAGGAGGGGGTGAACGCTTACCTTTCTAGTTACAATTACCAGCCGCCAAAATGTTCAACGCGGGCATTCAGGCGCACAACCAGGGTCATGCGCCCGAACGCCACGCCAACGACTTACGCTTTTGTCTTATGCCTCAATTTGCTGCCTCTATTGAGGCCATGGATTGCCGGGCAAGCGTCAACCGCCCACCACCCGCACGTTACAGCCGGCCGCCCCTGAGATGGAGTAAGGCCCCGCCAACGTGCCTGTACCAGAATCATTGGTGCCACCGGAAAGGGTGTGGACGACTGCCCCATCCACCAGAATGCGTATGCTCACCGTACCTGAACGGAGAATGGAACCATCTTGCAAACCGATGAATGAGATATTGCTGACCGTGCCGCCGCAGCCGCCGGTCCCCTGGGTGATATTGGACTGGAAGCCAGTGACAACTGCCTCGGTCCCCTGCCCGGTAATGACCTGGCCATTCAGCCCGCCGATCACCCTGGCGTAAACAACCATGACCGAGGAACCCAAAATGGTGAGGATAGCGATGATGATCACAGCCACCAGCACCAGGATCAGGGCATATTCCACTAAACCCTGACCTTCTTCGCGCTTAGGAATTTTCATGATTACACTCCAGAATTAAAACCAAACAATACACTGACGATAATATAATGAAGTATAAGGGCATTACGGGTCGCCATTGCCAACAGAAAAATAGGACATTAGTACTATCCAGCCTGGCCGCGCCCATCAACTACCAATCGCTTAGATTATAGAGAAAACGGCCGTTTTCCTCCACTGAGGATCATCACCTATTTGTCATACCCGGCCAAAACAAAAAGGAGCGAAGATTTATCTCTCCGCTCCTTCTCTAACAGACGTTTGTACGTCTTACTAGCCTATTTAGCGAGTTATCTTCACTTAAATCTGAAAACCGCCACGATACGGGATCACTTTGTAACTCAAATCAGTCACAAATTGCTCCAACTGATCATTCAACTCCGTCCAGTTTTCGCTGGCCAGAAGCTCTCTCACCGTCTCCTGCTCTTCGCAGACAAAGCCGATGAGCCGGTTTGGCGCGTCGCCATAAGCTGTGTGCCACGCTTCACTCATCTGCATCCCCATAGATTGCACCACCGGTACGTAGCGCCCCATGACAAACTGATAATACTCCTGCATCACTTCCGGCCTTACTTCATAGCTCAGCAGCAATTTATAACCGATGGGTTTTTCGCTCATATCACACTCTTTTGTCAGGCGGCATCCATTCAGAATGGTGATCGCACTCGTCAATTGATGTTCAACAATTCATCACGGACAACGGACAACAGTATCCCCCTGTCACGCAGCTTCTATATTAGCGGATGGCACGGTAAAGGCAAATGTGCTGCCCTGACCGGGCGCGCTGTGGCAGGTGATTGTGCCCTTTTGCGCTTCGACGATATTCTTCGCCAGGGCCAGGCCAAGCCCCCAACCGGGCTGCTCGCGCACAGCCTCGTCTTCGGCGCGGAAGAAGGGGGTGAAGAGACGCGCCTGATTCTCCGGCGAGATACCCAAACCGTCGTCTTGGACGGCCACCTCGACCAGATTTTCCCCGGAATGGACGCGGATGGTGATGTGACCACCAGGTGGCGTGTATTGGTGAGCGTTGCGCAGCAGATTGGTCAGAACTTGATTGGTGCGGCGTGGGTCAGCGTAAACGGCCGTTCCTCCCTCGCCCATCTCCACCACCAACGTCTGCCCTCGTTCCGCCAACCGCCCCGCCAGCGCATCGCCCACATCCTCCACCACGTCACGGATGTCGAACAGCTTCACGTCAAACTGCATCCGCCCGCTTTCGATCCGGTTAATGTCCGACAAATCGCTGATTAGGGCGCTCATCCGGCCCAGATTGCGCTTGATCACGTCTACGAACTGCTGCTGCTGCTCGTTCAATTCTCCCGTCATGCCGCTGGCGATCAGGTCGGTATAGCCCTTGATGGCTGTCAGCGGCAGCCGTAGTTCGTGGGTCACGACCGAGACGAAATCGCTCTTGCTCTTGTTCGCCACCTGGATTGCTTCTTGCAGGCGGAAGTTGTCGAGAGCAACGGCCGTTTGCCCGGCCAACGCCTCCACCAACGCCAGATCACCGGCAGTAAACAGGCCATCCCCCGCCGCCTTCTCCAGATAAATCGCGCCCAACACCCGCCCGCGCGTTTGCAGCGGCGCGCATAGACTGGCGCGTCCTGGCTGGTCGGCAACCGGCTCCGTCGCTGCGCCATTCAGCAAAAGCCCTTCGCCCGTATTCGCCACCCGCGCCAGACTCGCCACGCCCTGCCCCACCGCCATCTGGCGCGCGACGACGGGGCGCAGCACGCCATCTCCCACGTCAAACAAAGCCAGCACAGCCCCATCTGCGCCGCTCAACCGGACCATCGCTTCCAGCGCGCGGTCGAGCAGATTGCTCTGATCCAGGCTGCCTGACACCAGGGCGCTAAACTCATACACAGCAGCAAGGCGGGTTTGATCTGTTTGTTCGTCCATTCGCTTATCCACCAGCCTGGCCATAGGCGCAGCGAGCGCGTAAGACACAGGCAGCACACTTCGGGTTCCGCGCCGAGCAGACCTCTCGGCCGTGCCGAATGATGTTCAGATGAAACGGGTAAAAGGTCTCCGGATCGCCCAACTTATCCAGCAAATCGTGGGCCTTCTCAGCCGATACCTTCGGCGCGATCAGCCCCAGGCGCCCGGTGACGCGGTGGACGTGAGTGTCCACCGGAAAGGCGGGGCGGTTGAAGGCAAAGAGCAGGATAATGGCGGCCGTTTTCGGCCCCACGCCGTCTATCCGCGTCAGCCACGCCTTCGCCTCGTCCAGGGGCAAATCGGCCAGGAAGTCCAGGCTGAGTTCGCCCCGTTCCCGGTAGACGTGGCGCAGAGCGGCCTGAATGCGCGGCCCTTTCTGGTTGGCCAGCCCGGCCGGCCGGATCACGGCAATCACCTCTTCCTCCGGCGCGTCCATTACACTCTCCCAATCGGGATACCGCGCTTTGAGTGCGTAAAAGCCTTTATCTCGGTTGCCGTCCGACGTGGATTGGGAGAGGATGGTAGAGACAAGTTCGTCCACCGGCGGGAGATGCTGCCGCCATTCGGGGCGGCCGTATTCGGCGAGCAACTGCTCGTGGACGAAGGTGTAAAGCTGTTTCAGAGCGTCGTCGGTGTTCTGCATGATCTCTGCCTCTATTTTTCCTCACGCAAAGGCGCGAAGGCGCAAAGGGAAGCCGCTGCGCTCATCTACCTCGCGTGAATGCTTTTAATTGTAATGCGAGTGGGGATTATACCACGCATAAATTGCGTGAAATCTGGCCGGTGGCCGGTGGCGTTGCCAATTGTCAATTGGCAATTGTCAATTGACAATTGTTAACTGGCGGCGGGTGTTCAGGCGTTGGCGCAGGGCGGCCACGGTTTCCTGGCGTTCGGGTTGGGTGAAGTGAAGGGCGTCGAAAACGGCCGTTTCCAACCCCATTCGCTCCGGCGCGGCTAAATCGTCCAGGGTGGTGGTTAACGGCCGTTCTGCCCAGGCAGAAAAGCCCTCCACCAACGCCGCCAGTTGGCTGTCCGGCAGGCTGCGCGGGTCTGGCAGCAAAATCTGGCCCAATTCATAGGTCGCCAGCCACAACACCCCCGCGCCAAAATTGAGCCGTCCGTGCAGTTCGCCCTGCAAAGCAAACCAGGCGCTATTGAGCAGCGCGGCGGCCGCCAGCAGCGGCACGCCCTCGGCCAGAGAGACGCGATAAAGCTGTTGGTCCGCCAGCAAATCTTCCCCTAGCAGCGGGGCCATGTGGCGCAGCCAGACCCCTTTGGGCAGCACCAGCGAGGCAGGCGATTGCGGCGGCAGGCTGTACCAGGGCTGGCGGGCAGCGCAAGTGCGGTTTTGCGGCAATCCCTGCTCCTCGGCCCAGGCGAGATAGTGGGCAACGGCCGTTCCGCGCAAAACGGCCGTTGGCGGGATGGTCAATACCTCGTGGCGGCAGTCGGCGGCAGTCAGGCGCAGGCGAGTCAGGCCGCGCAGCGATTTCAGCAGCGGGCGGCGAAATTCCGGCTCGATACCCCAGCGATCTACCGTTTTCGGGTCCAGGTAGAAGAAGCTGTTGGCTCCAGTGGTGTAGCCGCGCTGCACCGTCGCCCAGTGACGCAGCGGCACAAGTTCCGGCCCCGCTCGCCGCTGTTGGTAAACTTGCGGAGCGCGCAGAGCCAGCCCCCATTTGTCCGCCGGGCGCAGGCTGCTCTGCGGCAGCACGCGAATGGCGGCCTCAGGCAACTGGCGTGAATCGCCGGGCAGCAGGCGGGTGATCAGCCGCTCTACCGCCTCCATCCGCCGGGCGTCTTGGGCGGGATAGGGGAGGAAATGGGATAACGGCCGTTCCAACCGGGCCAACCGCACCAGATTAGCCGCCCGCCGGTTCGGGCCGCTGCACTTCTCCAGCACGATCATGCAAGTGTTGACTTTCGCCTGACCGAACCAGCGTTCAACACCCGATTCGATAATCACCAACAACTTGAAGTGTTCCAACAAAAACTGCTTCAACCGTTCGCCATAGGCCACATCCAGCCAACCATTGGGCATCACGAAGGCTAATCGCCCCCCTTCGCGCAAGAAGGGGGCGCTGTGGAGCAAGAAATAAGCGTGCAGCCCGGCCCGCCCGCCCAGGCTTTCCCAAAGGCGCTGGGGGAGCAGCAGCCGCTTTGCTTCAACAGCCGACTGGTCGGCGGGCGCATCGTCCTCAAACAGTTCGAGTTGGTGGGCGGTTTCGCCTGGCGTCTGGCCGATCCATTCGGCGCGGGTGTAGGGTGGGTTGCCGATGATGGCGTCGAAGGTGGGCAAAACAGAATTATCTAACCGCGGAGGGGCGGAGGGGGGTGTCGTTTCCTGGGGTGGTTCCAGGGCGAAGAAGTTTGTTTGGAGGATAGTGGCTTGGGGGAGATGGGCGCGGGCGAGAACGGCCGTTGGCTCATCCAACTCCACCCCCCACAGCGCGTCCGGCGGCACATCGGCGGGCGAATCGGCCTGCCAGCGCTGCCATTGGGCCGCCCGCCCCAGCAGCGCCCCAGCCCCACAACCGGGATCGAGCAGGCGATCAGACGGCCGGCGCAAACAAAAGCCTAACAACAGATCCGCCACATCGGTCGGCGTCTCAAACTGCCCCAGGGCGCGCTGCTTATCTGGCATGGGTCATTTCCCTTCCTTTCGGATCGCACTATAATGACGACCATCACGACACTGCCTGAATTGTAGCATATTAGACTGGAGATTTGAGATTGGTAATTGGAGATTGCGTTCATCTCCAATTACCAATCTCCAACCTCCCAACCGCCGCCATGAGTTCGCTATCGCGCAATAAATTCCTGCAAAGCCTGCCAGAGGCCGTCATACCCCATCTGCCGCCGTCGCTGCAAGGCATCAAGCATCGGCAGCCGTGGGGCTGGCTGGTGCAGTTCCACTATGGCGAACCGCGCCTGCATTATGAGATTTCGCCCGCCTTTCGCCGGGGCGGCTGGGAGCTGGGCTTTCACTGCGAAGCGACGGATAAGCATCTGAACCGGCTGCTGCTGAATGGCTTCCGCCGCCACCTCTTCGAGATCAAGGAGACCCTGGGCGAGAGCATGGAGGCGGAGATGTGGGACCGGGGCTGGACGAAAATCTACGAGGTCTACCCGGAGAGTGAATTGACGACCGGCTATCAGGTGCAAATCGGCCG
>CAYONK010000008.1:0-22763 GCA_964405285.1 uncultured Ardenticatenaceae bacterium | reverse complement strand
CACGGCAACGGCCGTTGCCCGGCTTCTCCCCGCCTGGCCCCACATGAGGCGCGTTGACTTTGCCCCTGGCACTGGCTACACTTCCGCCCCATGACCATCATCACCACCCTGGTAGCTCTGACGCCCGTCCTGGCCGTCTTTATTTTGCTTGTATTGTTCCGCCTGCCGGCGCGGCGGGCGATGCCGATCAGTTTGCTGGTAACGGCCGTTTTCGCCCTCCTCATCTGGCGTATTCCCCCGCTCCACGTCCTGGCCTCCATCATCGAAGGGATCATCATCACCCTTTCCATTCTCTGGATCATTTTCGGGGCTATTTTGCTCCTGAATACCCTGACAGCCAGCGGGGCGCTGGACAGTATCCGCAGCGGCTTCAGCCACGTCTCGCGTGACCGGCGGGTGCAGCTCATTATCATCGCCTGGCTGTTTGGCGCGTTTATTGAAGGGGCGGCCGGTTTTGGCACGCCAGCGGCGCTCGGCGCGCCATTGCTGGTCGCCCTGGGGTTTCCCCCGCTGGCGGCGGTGGTGCTGGCCCTGGTGGCCAACAGCAGCCCGGTGACGTTTGGCGCGGTCGGCACGCCGATCCTCATCGGCGTGGGGCAGGGGGTTGCCGGTGCGCCGGGGCTGCCATCCAGCGGTTCGCCGGAGTTCCTCGCGCTGCTGCGGGCTGTGGCGGTGCAGGCGGTGCAGGTAGATGTGCTGCTGGGCAGCCTGATGCCGCTGCTGTTGGTGGCGATGCTCACCCGCTTTTGGGGCCAAAATCGGAGTTGGGGCGAAGGATTGGCGCTCTGGCCGTTCGCTCTGTTCGCCGGATTCTGCTTTACCCTGCCCGCGCTGTTGGTGGCGACGCTCTTTGGCCCGGAATTCCCCTCGATTTTGGGCGGGTTGATTGGGCTGGGGGTGGTGATAACGGCCGTTCGCCGCAATTTCCTCCAGCCGCCAACCCCCTGGGAATTTGCCGACGCGGCGCAAGAGACCACCCGGTTTGAGACGCGCCTCTCCCTCCGACGCGCCTGGCTGCCCTACGTCCTGGTCGCGCTCTTGCTCGTTCTGACCCGTCTGGAAGCGCTGCCATTGCGCGGCTGGCTGCAAAGCGTTCGCTTCGGCTGGGGCGACATCCTGGGCACGGGCATCAGCGCCGCGCTAGAGCCGCTCTATTTACCCGGCTTTGTCTTCGTCGTTGTCGTGCTGATGACCTATTTCTTTCACGGAATGAAGCGGTCGCAGGTCGGCGACGCTTTTCGCACCTCAGCGCGTACTCTGACGGGCAGCGCCATCGCCCTGGGCACGGCCCTGCCGATGGTGCGCATCTTCATCAACTCCGGGGTGAATGGGGCCGGCCTGGAGAGTATGCCCATCGAACTGGCCGGATTGATGGCCGGAGCGGCCGGCGGGGCCTGGCCGCTTTTCGCGCCGTTGGTCGGTTCGCTTGGCTCCTTCATCTCCGGCAGCGCTACCTTTAGTAATATGATGTTTTCTCTCTTCCAGGTAAGCGCGGCGCAACAGGTGGGCATCGCCGCGGAATTGGTGCTGGCGCTGCAAGCCTTAGGCTCCAATGCCGGCAACATGATCTGCGTGTTGAACGTGGTAGCGGCTGCTTCGGTCGTTGGGCTGCATGGTCAGGAAGGGCGAATCATCCGCTTTACCCTGGGGCCGATGCTCTATTACAGTGTCGGAGCGGGCATTGTGGGGCTGTTGCTCGCCGCTTTGCTGGCGTAGCCGTGAGATAAGCGCGTTCCTCCATGCTGCGGTCTCCTTTAAAAAGAAGCGCCCCACCGATAACCGGCGGGGCGCTTTTAGTACCGTTCAGGTGTCCCAGCCTTCAGACCTGACAGGTTTTTCTCGTTCAATCAGCTCTTTGGTGTGGCTGAACGCTTACATTAACTTGAGTACCTGCGCTTCGGCGACTGCCTGAATCCGATTGTTGACCTCTAGCTTGTCGTAGATGTGGGCCAGGTGGGTTTTTACCGTGCCCGTCGTGATGCACAATTCGGCCGCAATATCCCGATTCGACAGCCCATCCCGAACCAGGAGCAGCACCTCCCGTTCTCGGTCGGTGATGGAGGCGGCCGCCGTGAGCGATTTAAGATTGTTTTCCAGAAGTTTTGGCGAGTTGTCCGCCTGCCCCAGTAATTGCAAAATCTCGCGGATGAACTCTTGTGATTCGGCGGCAAGGTTTTCGATGTGCAAAACCAAAGCCAGCAGCGGGACAGGTTGGCAGCCATAAGCCAGAAACGGTTGAATATACCGCTCCGGGGCCGCCAGCCGCACCGCTTCCGCCAAAATTTGCCGCGCCTGATTCATCTTGTGCTGTTCAAACAAAGCCAGGCTCAACAAGATTCGGGTTCCCATCAACGGTTCATTGCCGATGCCGAAGGGGATCTGCTCCAGGAGTTGCCACAAGATGGCTTCGGCGGCGGCCGCTTGCCCTTGCTGGAGAAGCATCTCGGACCGGGCCATTTGCGCCAGCTTGTGGCCTTCTTCTGTGACCTCGTTTAACAGGCGCTCTATCTCCCGCCAATCGCCCAGGGGGAGGCAGAACAGCGCCTCGTATGCCGCCAAATCCTGGTCGCGCCAGGCCCCGGCCGGCCGCTGCGCATAGAGCGCGCGGGCCGCCTGAATGGTAGAAAGCGCCGCTTCATGGTTTCCCTCTGCCGCCTGGAGTTTGGCGCGGGCGATGGCGATGTTGATCGGCATGTTGGAACTGGTGGGGTTGGGGTCAACGGCCGTTGCCTGTTGCAGCAGTTGGCGGGCTTCGGTCAGTTCGTTGCGCGCCAGGCAGATTTGCGCCAATAAGACCAGCGCAATACTGGCCGGTTCCGGCAATTTGCCGCGTTGGGTCAATGCCTGCTGCAAGACCTGGTAGATGAGTTTCTCGCTTTGCCGGAAATGGCCGCGCAAAAACGAGCGCTTGGCGCAGTCTGCGCCGGCGATCAGCACCACGAATAGATTGCCCTGCGTCCGCGCCTGTTCGTAAATTTCGCGTAGACGCACCTCGACCTTCTCCGTTTGTGGCTTGTAATTCATTTCCACGATCCACAGATCGTCTAATAACTGCCATCGCGCATCGGCCACGCCGATTTGGGAAACGGCCGTGTTTCCGGCCACAATGCGCTGTTGAATCTGGCGCACTTCGATCAGCACTTCCCACTCGTCTGGCGTCATGTCCGCCGCAGATTTTCGGCCGAGATTGGCCTCGACGCGGTGCAAAAATCGGTCTACCTCGCGGGCCGGCAGCGCCAGGTGGGCCAGGCGTAAATAGACGAACAAAAGGGTTTTGTGCCGCTGGACGACGCTCTCTGGCAGTTGTTGCAGCCAGCGCAGCAGGCGCGAATCTTCGCCAGACTCGGCCAGTTCACGCAGCCCTACGTCTTCGATCAGGGAGGCGGCGTCTTCCCAATCTTCAATCGCCAACAGATGGCGCACTGCTTCGTGTAGGACGCTTTGCTGGCGATACCAGGCCGCCGCCCGGCGGTGGAGGTAGGGGATGAGGTGGGGGAACCGGAGCTTTAGCTGATCGTGCAGCATTTCGGCAAATAGATCGTGGTAACGGTACCAGTCCGGCTCTTCTGAGCGCACCAGAAAGAGATTTTCCTGCCAGAGGCGATCTAGCATTTGGACGCCGCCGGTTTGTTCTGTGACGGCGTCGCACAATTCGCCGGTTAGCTGTTTGAGGATGGAGGTTTGGAGCAAGAAGGTCTGAACGGCCGTTGGCTGCTGGTGCAGCGCCGTCTCCATAAAATACTCCCGCAGATAGAGGTGCGCGCCGCTGAACGTATCGAGAAAGCGGCGACGGTCTTGCTGCTTGTTCAAGGCCAACACCGCCAACGTCAGGCCGGCCGCCCAGCCGCCCGTCCGTTTCACCAGCGCCTCCATGTCCCCATAAGCCAGCGGCGGGTCGGCGATGTGCTGCTGCAGAAAGTCAATACCTTCGTCCAGCGTGAAGCGCAAATCGTCCAGTTCTAACTCGGTCACAGCTCCCATCGCCCGCAGGCGGCCTAACGCCAGCGGCGGGCGCGTTCGGCTGGAGACGATCATCTGCAAACCGGGTGGCAGACATTCCAGCCAGATTTGCATTGAGGCGTGAATGTCGGCGTGTTGGATGTGGTGGTAATCGTCCAGGACCAATCCCAGGCAAAATGGGGCGCTGGCGGCGCAGTCAATTTCGTTGGTTAGCTGGGTCACAATTTCGCCGGGGGTCATGGGCAGCGACAGCCGGAATTGCGACATCAGGTCTTGCCCCAGACCGGGGATGAGCGTTTGCAGCGCCATGAGGACGGTAGACCAGAAGCGTGTCAGGCGGTTGTCGTCCGCGTCTAGGGTTGCCCAGGCTACCGGCAGATCGTGGCGCTCTTGCTGCCAGGCGTTGAGCAAGGTGCTTTTGCCAAACCCGCCGGGGGCGCAAATGAAGGTCACGGGCGAACAGATTTTTTGGCTCAGCCGGGGGCGGGTGACGAGGTTGGGCGGCAAAATGGGGGGTCTGATTTTTGTCAGGGCGGGAAAGGCGCCGTGGGTCCAGGCTCGACGCGGAGGGCTGTTTGGTGGCTCGGTGGGTAGGGTTAGCTGGGTTAAAACGGTGTTTCCGGCCAGATTGGTGGCCGCCTGCTCCAGCCGCGCCAGGGTGATCTCCTCGGATTTTCCCAGGTAGACTTTGTTGAGTGTCCCTGCCCGACGGCGGTAAGCGTACCAGTAATCGTTGTTGTGGCGATGTTCGCGCCGGGCGGAAAAGTGCCCGGCGGTTCCTTTGAACTTGAACAGGTGATGGCTGGCGAGCCACTCACGCCATTCTGGAGAACTGAGAGAGATGGGGGGGAAAACGGCCGTTTCTCCCTCCCCAACCCACAAAACCCCATCTCGTACTACCGGCTGCGCTACCTTTCCCATTGGCAAAACCCCAGATTCAACCCAACCAATAAAAGTTACACAAAAGCCAGAGCTGGGAACTTTTCCGCCAAAACAGGTCAGTCTATATAAAAGTTACCCATGCAGCGATCATTGTAACAGCTATGGGTAACTTTTACGAGAATTTCATCTGCCTGATTGTGAAATTTCACTCATTTTTTCTACCGCAAACTTGGTGAAATCATCCAAACAATAGATACCCAACCGCCGAATTTTTCGGTATTTTGTAGCCATAGACAAAAGAGGCGTCTGACCTCACGCCACTATTATTGAAGAGATTTTTGCCGGGAAAAGGCAAAAATCACCAGATAGAGATAGAGAGGAGAATCATGAAGCACAAAAGAAATATGTTGTATATCCTTTTGGGTCTGCTGCTCGTCCTTAGCCTGGCGCTAAGCGCCTGCGGTACGACAACCGCCCCATCAGAGCCAGCTGCTCCGGCGCAACCGGCTGCTCCGGTGGAACCGGCCGCTCCGGTCGAGGAACCCGCCCCCGCTGAACCGGCCGCTCCGGCCGAAGAACCCGCCCCGGCTGAAGAACCGGCTCCGGCCGAGGAAGCCGCCCCCGCTGAACCGGCCGCCCCGGCTACCGCTGACCCGAACGCCTTGCCACGCAATGAAACCTTGTACTTCAATGGGCAGCAATGGGGTCCGGTCGTCGGTTGGAATCCCTACTCCAACAGCAACAACAACGCGATGGCGATTGCCCAGCAAGACAATGCTCGCGTCATTATGTTTGAGACCCCATACCTCTACAACATGATGGACGGCCAGGTGTACCCTTTGCTGGCGGATGGCCCCTTTGAATGGGACGACGCCCGCACCGAGATCACCTTCAAGATCAAGCCCGCCGCTCGTTGGAGCGATGGCACCCCGGTGACAGCGGAAGACATGGCCTACACCTGGGCAACGCATGTTAAATACAACACCCCCACCGGCGCAGCCAACATCGAATTTGTCGAAGACATCGTCGCGGTGGATGCCCAAACGGTAGTCGTCAAAGCCAAGCTAGATGAGAATGGCAACGCGGTGAATCCGCTGCTCGTCGCTGCTTACCTGAGCAACAACTACGTCATCCAAAAAGCCTGGACCCAGACGCTCGAAGAGCGCGTCGGCGGCGACGCCACCGCCCTCCTGGCCGACACGGCGGAAGACGTTGTCTACTCTGGACCCTATTACAAATACTTCGCCGACGACTCGAAGGTCGTCTACGTGCGCGACGAAAACTACTGGGGTCAGGATGCCTCGATGTGGGGGATGCTGCCGGTTCCGCGTTACCTGGCGCACATTATCTTCAAAGACAACGCGGCCGGCACGACCGCTCTGCAAGCTGGCGAGGTGGATGTGAGCCAGCAGTTCAACGCCAACGTGCAAGATTTCTGGTTGTCCCAAGACCTGCCCATTTCCACCTACCTGCCCGAAGCGCCGTATGGCATTGGCGCCAGCCTGCCAACCGCTTTCTTCAACCTGGACGCTTATGGCCTGGATCAATTGGCCGTGCGTCAGGCTATCGCCATCGCGGTTGATTACCCCACCATCATTGCCAACGCCATGACCAACCAATCGGCCACGTTTGACCAGGTTCCGCGTTCGTTGATGAACCCGACCCCCGGCGAGCAGGCGTTATACGATCGCGCGGCTGTTGCCGACCTGCAATGGGCGGGCAACGACATCGAAGCCGCCAAAGCGCTGCTGGACGAAGCCGGCATTGTGGACAGCGACGGCGATGGCTGGCGCGAATACGACGGCCAAAAACTGAGCTATATCGCCACCTGCCCCAACGGCTGGTCCGACTGGCAAGCCGCGATTGAAGTAGTGGCGGCGGCCGGGGCCAAAATCGGCATTGACATCACCACCAATTACCCCGAATGGTCCGTCTACCAGACTGTTGTGACCAAATCGGACTCCCCCTTGCCGGAAGGCTATGACATCTTCATGATGTGGAGCGATGGCGCCGGCCCCACGCAGCCCTGGGGACGTATCCGCAAGCTGATGAGTTCTGAATTTATCGGTATGTCGAGTAACTGGAATGGCAACTGGGGCCAATACGCCAACCCTGAGGCTGACGCCTTGATCCAGGCCATCCCCGGCGAAACTGATCCGGCCGCCCTGACAGAGTTGTACACGGAACTGGTCAGAATCTACCTGACGGACATTCCTTCCTTCACGCTCATGTACCGCCCGCAGTCGTTCCACACGGTGAACGAAAGCGTTTGGACCAACTTCCCGCACGACGGTGATGGTACTACCCCGCCCGTGCCCCCGCTCAACCTGACCGACGGTTGGAGCATCGCAGGTCTCTATAACCTGACGCTTGTTAATCCGTAAATCGTAACCCAATCGTAACAGCCATGCTCTACCTGGTAGAGCATGGCTAAATTGTTAGACCTGACAGGTTCTACAAAACCTGTCAGGTCTAATACAACCGGGGAGGTACGGCATTGAAAGGGTACCGAAGATACTTTCTTAACAAGTTGGGCTGGTTTTTTGTCACGTTGGTTTGCGCCTTTCTTCTGAATTTCATCTTGCCGCGCCTGATGCCGGGCGATCCGGTGGCGGCTATCGTCGCCAGACAGGCCCAGGGCATGAGCAATACGACGGGCATTCAGGCGATTTATGAGCAGTACGCGGAGCTGTTCGGGACGAATAAATCCATCATCGAACAGTTCTTTTTGTATGTGCGTAATGTGCTGCAGGGCGATTTTGGGTTTTCGTTCAGCCAATACCCGCGCACGGTGGCTGAGGTGATCCGCGCTTCGATCTGGTGGACCATCTGCCTGCAATTTCCGGCGATTATCGTCGGCTGGCTGGTCGGGAACATGCTTGGCGCGTTGGCGGCTTACCTGAAAGGGGGGTTTGACAAGGTTCTCTTGCCAGTCAGTATTTTTATCAGCAGCTTGCCGGCCTTTGGCATGGCAGTGATTATGCTGGTGATCTTTGCGGTCACGAAGAACTGGTTCCCCACTTCTGGTGGCTATGGCTATGACCTGATTCCCAACATGAGTTGGCGGTTTGCCTGGTCTGTTTTCCTCCATTATCAACTACCATTTTGGTCTATTGTGTTGGTCACGATTGGTGGCCAGGCGATTGGGATGCGCTCGATGGCTATCTACGAGCTGAATGCGGATTATGTGAAATACAGCCGCTTCATGGGCATCAAAGATGGCAAAATTGTGCGGTATGTGTTTCGGAATGCGATGTTGCCGCAGATTACCGGCCTGGCGTTGGCGATTGGCACGATGGTGGGTGGCGCGTTGTTTGTGGAGATTATTTTTAGTTATCCGGGGTTGGGTTCGACGATTTTAACGGCCGTTCTCGGCCAGGACTATCCCCTCATCTCCGCCACCGCCTTGCTGATCACCATCATGGTGCTGGTTGCGAACTTCGTGATTGAGATCGTCTACGGCTTCCTCGACCCGCGAATTAAAGCGGCGCAGGCTGATTGATTTTAAGGAAAGAGGCTCTTATGAAACACATCCTGCGACAAGTTTTTCAATCCGGCAAATTTGTGACCGGTTTCGCCATTTTTATGGCGATCTTGTTGACCGTCATCATCTATCCGCTGATTGTGCCCGATCCGCCGTTGCAGATCATCGGCCAGGGCACGTTTTTTGAGCCGGGCATTTACGTCAACGTCTACGACAGCATCAATGGGCCGCAGTATACGCTCCGGCTGGACAACGCCGAGGCCAACCGGATCGCCAGCAAGTTGAGCGACGCCGACCGCCTCTCGATGCAGGAATGGCTGGTGGCTTACGGCATCCCGGAGGATGAGATAGACATTGAGGATACGGCGCTGCTGCTGGACCTGTGGGAGGCCAATTACAATCCCACCCAGAGCATCCCCGGCATGACCAATGCCCGGCGCAACTATTTCATCCGGCTCAACAATGCGCTGAAGGGGCTTTTGTCTACCGAGGGGGCGATTATTGCGGAGAGGGATCAGGAAACGGCCGTTCTCGAACAAACCGGTTACGTCGCCCAAACCGATTACGCCAACGTCCGGCGCGTCGCCAACACCCGCCTGCTGCTCCTGGGGACCGACAACTTTGGCCGCGACGTGCTGACGCAGCTCGTCGCCGCCACTCGCGTCTCCTTGCAAATCGGCTTCGTCGCCGGGATCATTGCCACCACCATCGGGTTGGTCCTGGGGCTGCTGTCCGGCTACATCGGCGGCCTGGTGGATGACGTTATCATGTTCATCACCAACCTGTTCACCGTCATCCCCAGCCTCGTCTTGCTGATTCTGATCTCTTTTAGCATCGGGCAGAATCAGCGTGGCCCCGTCACCATCGCCGTGGTGATCGGCTTCACCTCCTGGGTCTGGACGACCAGGGCGGTGCGGGCGCAGGTGATCTCGTTGCGCAACCGCGACCACGTAAATCTGTCAAAGCTGTCCGGCCATTCAATCGGGCACATCATCTTCAGAGACATTCTGCCCTACATCGCTTCCTACGTCATCATGGCATTGATTCTGCAAATTTCCTCGGCGATTCTGGCCGAAGCGGGTCTCTCCATCCTCGGCCTGGGGCCGAGAACGACGGAAGTGCCCACGTTAGGGCTGATGATGAACTGGGCGTTGATCTACCAGGCGCACATCCTGAACAAATGGTGGGCCTATTTCCCCGTCATCGTCACCATCGCCCTGATCGCCTTCTCGATGAATTTGATGAATACGGGGTTAGATCAGGTGTTCAACCCGGCGCTGCGGGATTAATCGCCCTTATCCGTATTCCGTTATCCGTTATCTAAAGACCCGTTGACGGACCACAAGACTACAAGACTTCGGACTACAAGACGACAGACCAAACAGCAGGTGACTGATATGGCAGATGTGATGCTAGAAGTTCGAGAACTGACCACAAAATACATCACCCGGTATCGGGAAGACGTCTACGCGGTTGACCACGTTTCCCTGAAAGTAAAAGAAGGGAAATCGCTGGGCATCGCCGGGGAATCGGGCTGCGGCAAGTCCACGTTGGCGCTCAGTCTGATGGGTTATTACTTCCCGCCGCTGCACTATACCAGCGGGGAGATTATCATTGACGGCCGTAACATCTCCGGTATGAAACCCGACGACGTGCGCAAATCTATCCTGGGCAAAGAAATCGCCTACATCCCCCAGGCGGCGATGAACGCCCTGAACCCCACGCAGAAGATCATCCACTTCATCGAAGACGTGATGGAGGCCCACGACCCCACCGTCACCAAGAAGGAAGTTTACCAACGCGCCAAAGACCTCTTTGAGACGGTGGGGCTTCCGGCGGAGGTGCTGCACAAATACCCGGTGGAGCTTTCCGGCGGCATGAAACAGCGCACGGTCATCGCCATTTCCGTCATCCTCTTGCCGCAGGTTCTCATCGCCGACGAGCCTTCTTCGGCGCTGGACGTGACCTCGCAGAAGATGGTCATCAAGATGCTGCGGAATTTGATGGAAAAGGGTCTCATCAAGGCGCTGATCTTCATCACCCACGAATTGCCGCTGCTGTACAACGTGACCGACGACATCATGGTGATGTACGCCGGGCAAGCTGTAGAGCTGGCTTCGGCGAAGGAGGCGGTGTTTGATCCGCTCCATCCCTATTCCAGGGGCCTCATGGGGTCCATTATTGTGCCGGAAAGCGGCCTGCGCGATATGAAGCTGATGGCGATTCCGGGAACGCCGCCCAATCTGAAGAAGCCGCCGTCCGGCTGCCGTTTTGCCAAACGGTGTAAGTACGTGCGGCCGGAGTGTCAGGTGATTTCGATTCCAATGCGGGAGGTGGGAAACGGCCGTTCCTACCGCTGCATCATCCCCGAACAAGAACTACGAGACATATACGCCAGGGAGGCCCGGAAACATGAATAACGAAAGAAACCTTTGCCTGAGCGGGAAAGGCGTGACCAAAATCTACGGCTTCGGCCGCAATAGAACCGTCGCCGTGGACAACGTAGACTTCAACTTCTACGAAGGCGAAGTCATCTCCATCGTCGGCGAATCGGGCAGCGGCAAAACCACCCTGGCCAAAATGCTGCTCGGCCTGACCAGCGTCACCGAAGGCGAAATCTACTTCCAGGGCCAAAAGCGCGACATCGGCTCGCACCGCAAGAAAAAGGAGTACTGGAAAAGCATCCAGGCCATCTTCCAAGACCCCTTCTCTTCCTATAATATCTTCAACAAAATTGACAGCGTCCTGCTGGACTGCATCAAAATGCGCGGCGGCGGCCGGCTGCCCTACGAGCAAAAGGTAGAGATGATGACCGAGGCGTGCAGCTTCGTCAATCTCAAGTTCGCCGAACTGACCAACAAATACCCCTTTGAACTCTCCGGCGGCCAACAGCAACGTTTAATGATCGCCCGCATCTTCTTGCTCAAGCCCAAAATCTTACTCGCCGACGAACCCACCTCCATGATTGACGCCTGCTCCCGTGCCACCATCCTCGACATGCTCATGCAACTGCGCGACGAAATCGGCATGACCCCCATCTTCATCACCCACGACATTGGCCTGGCCTATTACATTTCCGATACCGTCTACATCATGGAACGGGGCAGATTTGTCGAGAGCGGAACGGCCGACGAAGTGATTTTGCACCCCAAAGAAGAGTACACCAGGCGGTTGCTCAACGACGTGCCCAAAATTTATGAAGAGTGGGATTTATCAACCGTCTAAACACAAACAAGCCATATGCTACGCACAACAGCAAAAATTCCCTCCCGACTGGCCCTGATTATCCTGGCTTACGTCGCCTTTATCGCCCTCGGCATGCCCGATGGCCTATTGGGCATCGCCTGGCCCTCCATCCGCGCCGATTTTGTCGTCCCGCTCGACGCGATGGGCCTGCTGCTCTTCGCCGGCGTCGTCGGCTACATGACCTCCAGCTTTCTCAGCGGGACGTTGATTGCCCGCCTCGGCGTGGGCAACTTACTGGCGATTAGCTGCGCCCTCACTGGCTCGGCCCTCGTCGGTTACACCCTTGTCCCTTCCTGGTGGATGATGGTCTCTCTGGGCATGATGGCCGGGTTGGGCGCAGGCGCGATTGACGCCGGTCTCAATACCTACGTCGCCGCCCACTTCGGCGAAGGACTCATGCAATGGCTTCACGCCAGCTACGGCATCGGCGTGACCATTGGCCCGGTGATCATGACCCTGGCGATCACCACCCTGGACTCCTGGCGCGCCGGGTATCGCATCGTCGGCGGCTTCCAATTCTTGATGGCCCTGGCCTTCACGCTCACCCTCGCCTGGTGGAACACCCCCGAAGAGCGAACGGAGCAGAAACGGGAAAAGCGCCTGACGGAGTACAAAACCCCCATCGGCCAGACCTTGCGCCGGCCGCAAGTCTGGCTCAGCGCCCTGCTATTTTTCCTCTACGTCGGGGCGGAAGTCTCCTTAGGAGCCTGGGCTTACACCCTGCTCACCGAATCGCGTGGCGTGCCGGTGCGTCTGGCCGGTTTCTGGGCCGGCAGCTATTGGGCGATGTTCACCGTGGGGCGCATCCTGGCCGGGCTATATGCCCGTCGCCTGGGGATACATCTGCTGGCCCAGGGCGGCATGATTTTGGCTTTGCTCGGCTCGGTTTTACTCTGGTGGAACCCTGCGCCGTTCGCTAATTTGCTGGCGGTGGCGCTGATCGGCCTGGCAATCGCCCCGGTCTTCCCGGCGATGATGTCGGGGACCAGGCAGCGGGTGGGGGCGCGTTTTGCCGCCAACACCATCGGGATACAGATGGCGGCCACCGGGCTGGGCGGGGCGACAATTGCCAGTCTGGTGGGGGTATTGGCGCGCCGGGTCTCCCTGGAAATCATCCCCATCAGCCTGGTGGCGCTTTTCTTCGCTTTGCTCGCCGCTTACCGGCTGTCGCTGGTGATGAAGGCATCGCAGGAAGTGGAATATGCGGAGTGAGAGTCAGACCAACCGGCTGTTGGGCTATCCGGCCGACGCCCGGTTGTTGATCGTCAACGCTGACGATTTTGGGATGTGCCACGCGGTGAACACGGCCGTTATCCACGCCCTGCCGGCCGGTATTCTTCGCTCCACCACCCTGATGGTCCCCTGCCCCTGGGCGCTGCACGCCATCCACCTCCTCCAAAAGCATCCCGAACTCCCCTTTGGCGTTCACCTCACGGCGATTTCCGAATGGGTTGATTACCGCTGGGGGCCGATCACCCCCAGAGAAAAAGTACCATCCCTCGTGGACAAAGCGGGGCGCTTCTACAACTTTGCGAAGATGCCCCACTTCCTGGCCCAGGTCAATTTAGTCGAATTAGAGTTGGAGTTCAGGGCGCAGATTGACATTGTGCTGGCGGCCGGGTTGAAACCGACGCACCTGGATTGGCACTGCCTGCGGCTGGGCGGCCGAGACGATATTTTGGCGCTGCTGTTCCGCCTGGCCAGAGAATACGGCCTGGCGCTGCGGGTGATGGGGCGCTCCTGGATGGAAACAGTGCAAAGCCAGGGCTTGCCCAGCAACGATTACGACTTTTTAGACAGCTACCTGCTCGACCCGACGACAAAAGCCTCACGCTATCTTGAACTGCTGCGCGAGCTGCCCGCTGGCCTGAGCGAGTGGGCGATTCATCCGGGATTGGACAGCGCCGAATTGCGGGCGATAGACCCTGGTGGTTCTCATATCCGCCAGACGGATTTTGAGTTTTTGACATCGCCCCAGGCGAAAGAGGTCATCGCCGCAGAGGGCATCATTCTTTTAGATTATCGCGCTTTGCAAGCCATTTGGAGAGAGAAAAAGTATTAGCACTACAACAAGGCTTTGTGTTATGTCATGCTGAGCGAAGCGAAGCATCCCCAGGAGTTGGCGCGTAGACAAGGTTTTGCGCCAGAAAACGCCTTAGGGATTCTTCGCCTGCGGCTCAGAACGACACGGTTTCGTTGGTGCATCAGGAAGAACGTATGAATATTCAATCTTTAGCAGGTAATTGGCAGTTTCGTCAGGCGGGGGCGGAGGAGTGGCTGCCTGCCACTGTGCCCGGTGGCGTACACACCGATTTGTTGGCCTTGGGCCGCATTCCCGACCCGTTTGTTGGGGACAATGAAAAGCGGGTGGGATGGGTGGCGGAAGCGGATTGGGACTATCGTTACCAGTTCACCGCCGCGCCGGAAATTTTGGCCCAGCCCCACATCTGGTTGGTGGCCGATGGGTTGGATACGCTGGCGACGGTGACGCTCAACGGCCGTTTCCTCGCCCACACCGACAACATGTTCCGCCAATACCGCTGGGACGTCAGCGGCCTGCTCCGGGACGGGCAGAACGAACTGCGCATCGCCTTCGCCTCGCCGGTGCAAGCTATCAGCAAGAAACAGGCGCAACGGCCGTTGCCCGGCGTCTCCCAGGCCATCCCCGGCGGCCCACATCTGCGCAAAGCCCCCTGCCAATTCGGCTGGGACTGGGGGCCGCAGCTTCCCCCCATCGGCGTCTGGAAAGAGATTCGCCTGGAAGGCGGGAGCGGCGTCCGCCTGGCCGACGTCCATCTGCGCCAACACCACGCCGACGGCCAGGTAACACTCTCCGCCGCCCTGACCACAGAAGGCCAAACAACCGACGCCTTAACCGCCCGCCTCCACATCACCGCCCCCGATGGCGAAGAAATGATGACGGAAACGGCCGTTTCTCCCTCCCCCCATTCACAATTCACAATTCACAATTCACAATTCACAATTCCCCACCCCCAATTATGGTGGCCCAACGGCTACGGCCCCCAACCCCTCTACCAGATCACCGTCACCCTCCGCCAGGGCGACGCCGAACTAGACAGTCGCCACTACCAGCTTGGCCTGCGCACCCTCGAACTGCGCCAGGAACCTGACCCATGGGGGCGCTCCTTTGAATTCGTCGTCAATGGCGTGCGACTCTTCGCCAAAGGTTCCAACTGGATACCGGCCGACTCCTTCCCCACCCGCATCAGCGACGACTATCTGGAAGCGCTCATTCGCGGCGCGGCCGAGACCCAGCAAAACATGCTGCGCGTCTGGGGCGGCGGCTTCTACGAAGAAGAGCGCTTCTACGACCTGTGCGACCGCTACGGCCTCCTCGTCTGGCAAGATTTCATCTTCTCGTGCAGCGTCTACCCGCTGGACGACCCCGACTTCCTGGAAAACGTGCGCGTCGAGGTGGTGGAAAACGTGCGCCGTCTGCGCCATCGCGCCAGCCTGGCCCTCTGGTGCGGCAACAATGAGATGGAATGGGGCTGGGTAGATTGGGGCTGGAAACAGATGACCGATCTGGACGACCTGAAAGCGGCCTATGACCGCTTCTTCCACCAGACGCTGGCCGAATGGTGCGCCGCCGCAGACCCGGACACCGCCTACTGGCCTAGCTCCCCTTCATCAGACACGCCCTTCGAGAATCCTAACGGGCAGCGGCAGGGGGACGCCCATTACTGGGACGTGTGGCACGGCCGTAAACCGTTCACCGCCTACCGCTACCAATTCCCCCGCTTCATGAGCGAGTTCGGCTTCCAGGCATTGCCCCCCTTAGCCACCATCCGCACCTACGCCGACGAAGCGGATTGGAACATGACCTCCTACATCATGGAGCGCCACCAGAAAAACGACAGCGGCAACAGCCTGATGGTCGGGCAAATGCTCGACACCTTCCGCCTGCCCAAAGATTTCCCCTCACTCGTCTACCTGAGCATGGCCTTGCAAGCGGAAGGCATCCGCTACGGCGTGGAGCATTGGCGCCGCGCCCAGGACCGGGTGGCGGGCACGCTCTACTGGCAGTTGAACGACTGCTGGCCGGTGGCTTCCTGGTCCAGCCTCGATTATTTTGGCCGCTGGAAGGCGCTGCATTACGCCGCCCGCCGCTTCTACGCGCCGCTGCTGCTCTCTATTGAGGACGCGCCGCCGCGCCAGGGGGTGTACCTGACCAATGAGTGGCTTGAGGCGTGGCACGGCCGTTTACGTTGGTCCTTAGAAACGCTCGACGGCCAGACGTTAGCTGTTGGCGAAGAAAGCGCCCAGGCCGCGCCGCAGGCCACCGCCCACCTCATCACCCTGGACTTCGCCGACAAAGTGACCGACGCCAACCGGCGCGACCTGGCCTTCATCGCCGAATTGTGGCAGGAAGACCAACTGATCGCCCGGCAGACCGCCTTCTTCGCGCCCACCAAACATTTGCAGCTGACGGAGCCGGGGATAACGGCCGTTTGTCGCCTTGCCGGTGAACAATTGCAGGTGGAACTAAACGGCCGTTCCCTCGCCCGCCTGGTAGAACTCTCCCTCGAAGGCGCCGACGTCGTCTTTAGCGACAACTACTTCGACCTGCCCGCCGGCCGGCCCGTCACCATCACCTGCCCGCTGCCGCCCGGCTGGGGCCTGCCCCAGGCCGAGGCAGCTTTGCAGATTCGCTCTGTTTACGATTCTTTCTAGTTAACAACTGAGTCTGCCGAAAAAAGGTCGCGCAGAGACGCAGAGGCGCAAAGTTTCCAGAGTAAAAATCTGCGTGAATCTGCGAAATCTGCGGTTTTTTCGGAAGAGTCAACAACTACCCAGGTGTTATTTTGGAACACAGAGGCGCACGGAGGGATCACAGAGTTTCATGGAGAAAAGAAGGCAAGGAAGCCTTCCTCTCCTTCCTTCTCTCCGTGTACCTCCGTGTCTCCTCTGTGCAACTCCGTGTACCTAATCCCAAAAGGAGTCAACCATGTCCGATATTCACGCGCTCGTAGCCAGTATGACCTTAGAAGAAAAAGCGGCGCTCTGCACCGGAGCCAGCGCCTGGACCACAACGCCCGTCAAACGGCTCAACCTGCCGGAACTGCTCGTCTCCGATGGGCCGCATGGCATCCGCCGCCTCGCCGACATCCATTCCTTGTCGCAGCAAAGCCTGCCCGCCACCTGCTTCCCCACCGCCTCCAGCCTGGCCGCCACCTGGGACGTAGATTTGCTGTTCGAGATGGGGCAGGCGTTGGCCGAAGAGGCCATCGCCCTGGAGGTAGACGTCATCCTCGGACCCGGCGCCAACATGAAACGCTCCCCCCTCTGCGGTCGCAACTTTGAATACTTCTCCGAAGACCCCTACCAGGCGGGGGCGATGGCCGCCAGCCTGATCAAGGGCATTCAGAGCAAAGGCGTGGGCACGTCGCTGAAGCATTACGCCGCCAACAACCAGGAATTTGAACGCTTTTCGATCAACGCCCAGGTGGACGAACGGGCGCTGCGCGAGATTTATTTACCGGCGTTTGAAACGGCCGTTACCCAGGCCCAACCCTGGACCGTCATGTGTTCCTACAACAAAATCAACGGAACCTACGGCTCCGAACACACCCAACTGCTCAGCGACATCCTCAAAAAAGAGTGGGGCTTCCAGGGCTTCGTCGTCTCCGACTGGGGAGCCGTCCACGACCGGGTAGCCGCCCTCAAAGCGGGGCTAGACCTGGAAATGCCCGGCCCCAAGCAGACGCGGGTCAACGCCGTCATCGAGGCGGTGGGCAACGGCGAACTGGACGAAGCGACGCTGGACGAAGCCGTCCGGCGCATCTTGCGCGTCACCCTCTGCGCCGCGCAAACGCCCAAAGGCGGCGAGTTTGACGCCGCCGCCCACCACGCCCTGGCCCGCAAAGTGGCCGCTGAGGGCATGGTCCTCCTCAAGAACAACGGCCTGCTCCCTCTGCAAAACCCACAGCACATCGCCGTCATCGGCCGCGCCGCGCAAAAAGCCCACTTCCAGGGCGGCGGCAGCTCGCACATCAACCCCACCCAGGTAGACGTGCCCTTCAGCGAACTGCAAAAGTTGGCCGACAACGCCGAACTGAGCTTCGCCGCCGGCTACCCCGAAGACGACAGCCGGGATCAGGCGCTCATTGACGAAGCGACCGCCATCGCCCAAACCGCCGACGTGGCCCTGCTCTACATCGCCCTGCCCTCCTTCAAGGAATCGGAAGGGTACGACCGGCCAGACCTGGACCTGACGGCGCAGCAGGTGGCCTTGATTCAGGCGGTAACGGCCGTTCAACCCAACACCGTCGTCATCCTCAACAACGGCGCCCCGGTCGTCATGGGCGCATGGCTGGATGGGGCGGCCGCCGTGCTGGAAGCGTGGATGATGGGTCAGGCGGGCGGCGGAGCCATCGCCGACGTGCTGTTTGGCCGGGTCAACCCCAGCGGCAAACTGGCCGAAACCTACCCCCACCGCTTAACCGACACCCCCGCCTATCTCAACTTCCCCGGCGAAAACGGCGTGGTGCGCTACGGCGAAGGGCTGTTCATCGGCTACCGCTACTACGACGCCAAAGAGATGCCCGTCCTGTTCCCCTTTGGCTACGGCCTCAGCTATACCAGTTTCGCCTACAGCAATTTGCGCGTCTCGGCCGACAGTTTCCGCGACGTGGATGGCCTTGTCGTCTCGGTAGACGTGACCAACACCGGCGCGGTGGCGGGCAAGGAAGTGGTGCAGCTCTACGTTCGTGACCAGGAGGCGCGGCTGGTGCGGCCGGTCAAAGAACTCAAAGGCTTCGCCAAAGTCGCCCTACAACCGGGCGAGACCCAAACCGTCACCATCCCGCTCGACTTCCGCGCCTTCGCCTACTATGATCCCGCCTACCGGCAGTGGATCGCCGAAGAGGGGCAATTCGACATTCTCGTGGGCGCGTCGGCGACTGACATTCGCTGCCAAACGGCCGTTACCCTGCACTCCACCGCCCAGTTGCCCACCATCCTCCACGAAGAATCCACCATCCGCCACTGGTTCAACGACCCGGCCGGGAAAACCATTCTCCAGCCCATGTTCGCCGAACTCATGGCCAACGGCCCCTTCAGCCAGGACGAATCCGGCCAGGACGCCATCGGCATGGACACGCTCAGTTTCCTGATGGATCTGCCCCTGCGCAGCTTCCTCCATTTCCAGGAAGGCTCGCTCACCCAGCCCGCCGACGACATCGCCGACATGCTGCTGGAGCAGGTGCGCGGCGTGAAGCAATAAGACACGCCCAGACCTGACAGGTTTCCAAAAACCTGTCAGGTCTGGGAAAAACGCTTTTCAACCTGGAAGAGGTTGCCTTCATCCGTTTTGCGCGTATAGTTCGCCCCTATGCGCGGTGTTCAAGCGGAAACCCCTGAGAACCACCCCTTTATCCGGGCGCCCCATGCGACGCGTGTGGCGCTCTCTATCCCTGTCTTCTTCTCGCTGGTGGCCGAACCGCTCACCGGGCTGGTGGATACCGCCTTTGTCGCCCGGCTGGGCGCGGAGCCACTGGCGGCGCTGGGGGTGGGAACGGCCGTTCTCTCCAGCACCTTCTGGATCTTCAACTTCCTCGGCATCGGGGCCCAAACCCAGGTTGCCCAGGCGTTGGGGCAGCAGGCCCAGGCCCGCGCCACCCGCGCCACCGGTCTGGCGCTGCTGCTCAGCGCCTTTTTTGGCTGCCTGCTGCTGGCCATTGGCTGGCCGCTGGCGGGCGTTGCCGTCCAGGCGTTAGGGGCCGAAGGCAGCGTTCAGGCGCAGGCCGTCACTTACATCCGCTGGCGGCTGTTGGGCGGGCCGGCCGTGCTGTCGCTGCTGACCGCTTTTGGGGCGCTGCGCGGGATGCAGGACATGCGCACGCCCTTATGGGTGGCCGTCAGCCTGAACGGGATCAACATCGCCCTGGACGCCCTGCTGATCCCCGGATGGGGAGCGCTGCCGGCGTTCGGGATTGTCGGCGCGGCGGTGGCCAGCACCCTGGCGCAATGGTTTGGCGCGATTTGGGCGGTAACGGCCGTTATCCGCCGTCTGGGTTGGCCGCGCCAATTGCGCCTCAGCGAAGCGCGCGCCCTGCTGCAAATCGGCGGCGACCTCTTTTTGCGCACCGGTCTGCTGACCCTCTTCTTGCTGTTCACCACCCGCGTCGCCACCCGCAGCGGCGCGGAAAGCGGGGCCGCCCACCAGGCCATTCGCCAGGTGTGGCTCTTCACCGCGTTAGGCTTAGACGCCCTGGCCATCACCGCCCAAAGCCTGGTGGGGTATTTTATGGGCGCGGGGTGGGTGGCTCAGGCCCGGCGCGTGGCCGCCGTCGGCAGCGTGTGGGGGATCGTTTTTGGCGCGGCCCTGGGCCTGGCGATGTGGTTTGGCGAGGCGTTTGTCGCTACGCTGTTGGTGCCGGTAACGGCCGTTGGCCTCTTTAGCAGCGCCTGGGGATGGGCCGCCATCGTGCAGCCGTTGAACGCCCTGGCCTTTGTCACCGACGGCATCCATTGGGGGACCGGCGACTTCCGCTACCTGCGCAACGCGGTTTTTGTCGCCACGTTGGCCGCCAGCGCCGGTCTGGCGCTGATCAACGTCGCCAGCCCCCAGGCGTTGGCCTGGGTATGGGCGACGACGGGAGGCTGGATCGCCATCCGCGCCTTCTTGGGCGTGGTCCGCATCTGGCCGGGCATCGGCCTCAGCCCGTTTGCGCCGGAGCCGGGAGAGTTGGCCAAGCGGTAAAAGCGAGAGCCTCAACCGGTACAAAATACCTATTCCTCCATTCGGGTCGGTTTCAGCACAATTGTTTTTGTAAGCGTTCAGACCTGACAGGTTTTTTCTCGTTCGGCGAAAACCTGTCAGGTCTGAACGGTTACATAGGACACAGATTTTCACAGATAAACACAGATGAAGATGGCAAAACCTGGGTTGATCTCTGTCCTATTTTTTAAAAAGCGGATGCCCTGCAGCAATTCTTAATTTAGGCTTGGCATTGGCGTTTTTCTAGCCTGTTCAAGCGCAATTATCCTGCTGAGCGAAGCGAAGCATCTCTACGGCCCCGGGTTTTCCAGGAGAACAGGATGCTTCGGAGATGACACCCCTCTTGTTACATTAAGAATTGTTGTTAGCCCTGCAGCAATTCTCAATTTGGGCCTGACATTGGCGTCTGCTACCCTGTTCACGCTCAATTGTCATGCTGAGCGAAGCGAAGCATCCCTACGGCCTCGGATTTTCCAGGTGAACGGGATGCTTCGGAGGACCTCAGCATGACATCTCGCTTGTTAAATTGAGAATTGCTGTTAGCCCTGGAGCCGATTTGCTTTGTTCTTTGATAGCCGTTATAGTTGGTAATCATTGTTGCTTTCATCAGTGCAAGCCAGCAACAGGCTTTCACAAGAGCGTTGTAAAATGGGGTGGATACGGGTATTTCTTCACATGACAGCAAGACAATTTGCATGTTCCTGATTCAGGCGCTTTCTCTCTTTGAAAGTGGATAATTGCCTTGCGGTGAATCACCCCCACTGACTTGGGCTTTGGTATGTTCCCCATTTCATGGGCCAAGATGCCTGTGATGGTGGAATTTTTGCGCCAAAAAGCCCCCACTGCCAATCTGTATACACCCCTAAACAGTTGCCTGAAATTGAACCCCGTTATGTCGGAAGGGCGGAGCGCGGAAACTGAACGACTTTGAAGAAGCCGTACCCTTGTCAGGTCTGAACGCCTATGTTAATCATGAAACAGACTGCTTTGCTACGTCCAATCGCTTTGTTGGTATGCCTGTTGTGCGGGCTAACGGCCGTTTCCTGGACCCTGGCGCAAACAACCGGCGAGAGTTGGGGAGCGCCGGACAATCTCTCCCGCTCCGGCGCGGCCGGCGCGCCGCAAATGGTGATAGACGGCAACGGCCGTTTCCACCTCTGGTGGCCGGACAGCTTCGCCGGGCTTACCTACCGCAACGGCCGCCCCGGCCAATGGGGCAGCCCCACCGCCGTTACCGCTCTCCCCTTCGCCGCCGCCGACCCCTTCTTCCTGGCCGCTGCGGACCAACTCCACGCCTTCTGGCGAGAAACGCCGACAACCGGGATCGCCCCGGTCAGTCAACTGCGCCACAGCGCCGCCAGCGCCGCCAACGCGGCCAGCCCCAACGCCTGGTCCGCGCCACAGACCATCCAGACAAACGCTCTGGCCCTGGCTGCGGTCGCCGAAAACGGCCGTTTACACGTAGTCACCCTGCGCAACGACGCAACCAGCGGGGGCGTGTATTACCAACAATCCCTCGACAATGGCGAAACCTGGGACACGCCGTTAGCCCTCGACGAATCCGGCTATCTGCGCCTGATCTCCGCCGCCCAGGCCAACGTCCAACTTGCCGCGCAAGGGGATCGCCTCTGGGTCGCCTGGGACAACCAGCCAGAGCAGACCATCTCCCTGCGCCAATCCGTGGACGGCGGGGAGCGCTGGTCCGCGCCGTTATCTGTCGGCCAACTGCCCGCCGGGACAAACCAGCCGGTGAGCGGGGTTCGCCTGACCCGGACCAACGAGGCGGTCCACCTGCTCTGGCAGGCGGGGACGACAGGCTGCACCCTCTATCACCAATGGCTGCCAGACGGCGCAGCCGACTGGTCGCCTGCCTTGCCCTTGCCGCCTGGCCTGCCCGGCTGCCCTGGCTCGCTTCACCTGCTGGCCGACGGCCCCGCCCTCTATTTATTGACCCGGGTGGCCGACCGCAGCTATCTGCAAGGTTGGCAGGATGGGCGCTGGCAGTCGCCTCAAGCGCAGCCGGACCTGGACAACGGCAGCGCGCCAGGTTCCGGCCAGGCCATTCGCTTTGACTGCGGCCGCGATGCCCGGATACAGGGGGGGCAGATGTGGGTGGCCGCCTGCGGCGCGGCCATCGGTACAGACATCTGGCTGTTGAGTCGTTCCCTGGAGCCGGTGCGGGCGGCGTTGGCCGCCACCCCGGTCTGGCGCGATCCGGCCCCGCTTAGCGTCGCAGACGCCGCCTTCTTCAACCCGGCCCTGGTCGCCGATGAGGCTGGCCGCTTCCACGCCGTCTGGAGCCAGGCCGCGCCTGGCTCTCAGGCCGCGACCAGCCTCTCCTATGCCCGATGGGATCCGGCGGCATCCGGCTGGAGCCGGGCGGTCGCCATTATCACCGCGCCGGCCGGGCAGCAAGCTGCCGAACCCGCCCTGGCCAGAGCCGGAAAC
>CAYONK010000007.1:0-26631 GCA_964405285.1 uncultured Ardenticatenaceae bacterium | reverse complement strand
TATCGCTGGCGTGGCGTGGCGGCCGCCCACTCTACCTCGAACGATTGGCGGAATTCAGCGGCGGCCCGCGTGTCCTCAACCGCAATGCTGTACTCCGTCAGCCCCCGGCCAGCGCCATAGGCGCTGTAGTGGAAATTTTGGCTGCCAACGATCAACATCTGATCATCTACCAGGACCGCTTTGGGGTGGAAGGGTCCAGCAAAATAACGCACCTCTATCTGATCGGCCCGGCCTAATTCGGCCGCCCGCGCCAGGAAAACATTCAGGGCGACATTGTTTTCGATCCCTTCAAACGGCGCGCCATGCACCAGCAGGCGCAGCCGCGCCCCGTTCTCCAATGCTTGCAGCAGCGCCGGGATGTAATAGGGACCATGCTCATAATTGCAAACGTCGAACAGGAAGTTGAGGGAGCAGATCATATCGAGCGAGAACATGACGTGGGTGGCGTCTACCCGCGTTTGCGCCGCGGCGATCACGTCGGCCGTCTGGAGATCGCCCAGAGGGAGCGCCCTGGAGCGGTAGACAGAAAAGGCGTGGCTGTCGTCGTCGGTCAGGAAGAACTTCTGCACCTCCGGTACGTGGTCGCTCACGCCGCTGCGATCAAAACAAGTGAGCTGCCAGGGTGCGCCCAACGGCGGGTTGAGGTCCAGGCAAACGCGCTGGTCCGACCCCTGCCACAAATCATCGAAGGCGCGTTGGCTGGCCTGGGCGACCGGGCCAGTTACCTGAATGCCGATGTCGAAGCGCCCGACGCCGTGCCCGGAGGGATGGTCTGCGGGAAAGTGGTCGTAGGTCATGTTGTAGCCGACAGCGACCGAGGTCCGCCCATCCACAATCATGGTTTTGACGTGGCTGTGGGGCAGGTTGCCGGCGTAGTCGGCCACTTCTAGCCGCCAACCTATCTCCTCGTCTACCATTTTGTCAATGCCGGCGTGGCGCAAATCGTCAATCAGCGTCCAGAGTTGGCCGGTGGTCTGCCCCAGGGCCAGTTCCGGCGGGTTGCCGAGGATGAGGCGCACCGTCAGGCCGCGCGGGTATTGGGCGGGATTGGCTTGTAATTGGCGGTAGAGGTCGGCGATGGCTTCGGCTACGACGCTGCCGGGGCTGTCGTGGTTGTGGGCCTGAGCGTACCACATGGTGGCGAACAAGACTTCGTAGCGTGCTTCGCGGATGAGGTCGGCGAACACGTCGAAGCCGCCGTTGGGGGTGGGCAGGTGGGGATCGTTGTAGGCCGGTTTGGGGTTGGGGGTGTAGATGAGCCGGTCGTACCGATTGCCACAGAAGGGGATGAGGCTGCCGGGCTGCCAGAAACCACCATAGGCGGTGACGTCGTACAAAATTTCGCCGTAGGGAGAGAGGTCGGTTGTCTGGCAGGCGTAGGGCGTCTGGGCAGCGATTTGCAGCCCGTCTGCCCCGGCCCAGGCCAGGTGCAGACTGCCATCGGCGGTGACGGCCAGCGCCGGGCGGGCGGCCATGACCGGATTGGCGGCCAGGGCGTGGCTGACGATGGCGGGCGGTGTCCAGCCGCTTTCTTGCCGGACGCTTTCGACCAGGGCGGCTTGGGGGCGCATCTGGCCGTTGCTGTCCTGAAGCTGCGGGCTGAGCCAGAGCAGATGGGCCTGCCCCTGGCTGTTTAAGACGATTTGCGGGCGGCCCTGGCAGAATCGGGCGACGAATTCGGTCTGGCCGTTCAGGCTGTAGTACAGCCCGTCGTCGGCGCACCAGGCGAGGTGGGCTTGGCCGGTTGGGTCTGGGGCGATGGCGGGAAAACGGCCGTTTCCCACCCTATTTACCGCCGCCCAGCCCACGCCATCAAACTGGGTCAGGCCAATCTCCCCGCTTGCGGAGACGAAGCTGAGGTGAAAAGCGGCGTCGAGCGTCGGGTTGGCAGCCGCGCCAGGGGCGCAGCCGAGAGCCTGGGCAGGCGGGGCGGCATCAGCGGGCCAGGTGGCGTAGGGCAGGATGTCGGCCGCGTTGCGCCAGACCAGCAGCAACCGCCCCTCGTTGAGGGCCAGGGTGGGTTGGTCGTTGCCGGGCGCGGCTGGTTGGGCGCAGTTGGGCGCGGGGGTGATAGCGGTGGGCGGGGTGCAGCTTCCCTCCAGGCATTGGCTGTAGCGGATGGTGTTGTTTTCTGCCCAGGCGAGGTGGAAACGGCCGTTTTCCCCCACCACCAGCGCCGGTTCGGCCGCCGCGCCGGTCTGCACCAGGAGGGGGTCTTGCCAGGCAGTCTGGCGGGTGGCGGGCTGCCATTGGCCGCTTTGCAGCCAGAAGCCGTCGTCATCCGTCCAGGCCAGAGCGAGCGCCCCGCCTGGTCCGGCGGCCAGGGTGAAGGAGGCAGAGGGGGAGAGGGGGGTAACGGCCGTTGCTTCCAGCCAATGCGTGCCAATCGTGCGTAAATCTAGCTCCGAAGCCAGTCCTGACTCCACCGGCGTTAGCAAATCGCCGACCGCCTTAACCACCGGCCGGAGCAACAGCGCCAGGAGGAGCAAGACGACCCCGACGATCAGCCAGCGCTTTTGCCAGTCGCGTAGCGTCAGGTGGCGCACCGGGTTCAACGCTTCTTCCGCCTGCGTTGCCGCCCGGTCGTAGATGTAGCCCAGAGCTGCTCCACCCAACCCGCCGAAGAAAAAGAGACCGAACAGCAGCCAGAAAAAGGGGCCATCTTCCACCACCCCGGCGGTGATGGCAAAGATGAAGCGCCACAAACCGTAGCCGAGGAACAAGCCACCCGCGCCAAAACCGGCCATACTCAGCCAGAAGATCGGCGCAAAACGCCGCCCAACCGTCCACCACCCTAACGACAATCCCATCATTGCCCCAAAGAGCAGGCCAACCACGCCAAAAGTCAGGCTAAAGACGTAAACAGGCAGGTTGGAGATGTCGTAAAAGGAGAGCAACGAGACGATGAGCAGCAAGGGAAAGACGAGCAAACCGTAGCCCACGCCAAAGGTGATTCCGCTGCGCCAGCTATGGCCGCGCCGCCCTTTGCTTTTGCCCCAGCCGATGGGCGGCAGGCTGTAGCCGCCGATCAACCCGCCGAGCAGCCCGCCCATTCCGGTGAAAAAGAAGGCCAGTAACACGCCGAGCAGCAGGCGTAGGGTCGGGCTGCCATACAGAAACAGGCTGGACGGCATGGCCCGCATCAGGATAAGGGAGAGAACGTTCCCCACCAGCAAGCCCGCCCCATAAGCCAGACCGCTGATCGCTGGTTGCCGAAAGTTAAATGTTGGTAGACTGTTTTGTTCCATTGCTCGTTTTCTAACCGCCTGGCTCGTTGCCGTTCAGGTCTAAAAATCGCCTCAATCCATCGGCCTGGCCTCGACCGGGTTGGCCTGTCGTTGCAGATGTAATTTGGAGGGATCGGGCATATGTGTGCCTGGGAGAGAATTGTCGCAGAAAACGGCCGTTGTCACCACCTCCTCGTCAGCTTTGCCAAAGTTGCCTAACTTTTTTCTTGCTTCAATCGTTTATTTATGATAGCTTTGTCCAACAAAATCCAAGATAAACCAAACAACCATGCCAACAGCGCATGGAAACAGCAAAGATGTGAGGGGAACCGATTACGCATGGCAGGGGGAGCCGGCGTAAAGAAAGTTTCTCGTCACGTCCCAGGTACACCGCTAACGAGGCAGCATGATCGGCGACGACGCTTTCCTGACAGTTGACAGTGTAACCCTATTCTTCGGCGGCAACGCGGCCCTCTCCGACGTCTCTTTCAGCGTTCGCCGGGGAGAAATCATGGCGATCATTGGCCCCAATGGCGCCGGCAAAACCTCCATGCTGAACTGCATTAGCGGCTTCTACCGCCCTCAACAAGGCGGCGTCCACTTCAAAAATCAAGACCTCACCAAAACCCCCACCCACAAAATTGCTTCCCTGGGCATCGCCCGGACCTTTCAAAATATCGCTCTCTACACCGGACTGAGTACCCTGGATAACCTTATGGCTGCCCGCCACATCCACATGAAACAGAGCAGCCTGGCCAGCGTCCTCTATTGGGGTCGCGCCCAGCGTGAAGAGGTGATTCACCGCGCCCGCGTCGAAGAAATCATAGATTTCCTGGAGATTGCCCACATCCGCAAAGCCATCGTTGGCGCGCTGCCCTATGGGCTGCGCAAGCGGGTGGAATTGGGCCGCGCCCTGGCGTTAGAACCAGATTTGTTGCTGCTCGACGAACCGATGGCCGGGATGAACGTCGAAGAAAAAGAAGATATGGCTCGCTTCATCCTCGACGTGCATGAACGGCAAAACACGACCATTGTTTTGATCGAACACGACATGGGGCTGGTTATGGACATCTCCGACCGGGTGGTTGTGCTGGATTTCGGCCGCAAAATCGCCGAGGGCCTGCCGGCCGAAATCCGCAACGACGAAAAGGTCATCCACGCCTACCTGGGACAGGCGTAGGGAATTGTCAATCGTCAATTGCCAATGGTCAATGGTCAATGAAGCATCGCGCCGTTGACCATTAACAATTGACCACTGACCATTAGAAAGGGCATGAACAATCCGCAAACACTTCCGCAATACTTTTTGCAACAGGTGGGAAAATATGGCGCTGGCAAGATCGCCCTGCGCCAGAAAGAATTTGGTATCTGGCGCGAGTTCTCCTGGCAAGACTCGTATGAACAGGTGCGCGATTTTGCCCTGGGGCTGATGGTTCTTGGCGTCCAACGTGGCGACAAAATCTGCACCATTGGCGATAACGACCGCTTCTATCTTTGGGGCTATCTTGGCTTGTTGGCGGCCGGAGCGACGCAGGTCGGTATTTACACAGACGCCATTCCCGATGAAGTCACCTATATCGCGGGTCACAGCGATTCCACCTTTGCCCTGGCCAAAGACCAGGAGCAATGCGACAAGCTGTTGGAGATTCGGGAGCAGGTTCCCCAGATGAAGCGGGTAATCTACTGGGAAGACAAAGGGCTGTGGGGTTACGATGAGCCGTGGCTTATTTCGTTTGCTGAGGTGCAGGCGTTGGGCCGTAAACTGGCGGAAAACGAACCAGAGCGCTTCGAGACGGAAGTGTGGCTGGGGCAGGGGGAAGACACGGCCGTTCTCTGCTATACCTCTGGCACCACCGGCCTGCCCAAAGGGGCCATGCTCAGCCACCAAAACCTGATGACCAGCAGCCAACTCTTCCAGGAAGTAGACCCCCGCTGCGACACCGACAATCACGTCAGCCTGCTCCCCCTCGGCTGGATTGGCGAACATGCCCTGGGCATCGCGCCTCATTGCTACACGGGCATCATCCTCAACTTCCCCGAAGAGCCGGAAACGGTGCGGGAAAACGTGCGGGAAATCGCGCCTGAAGGCATTTTATACAACTCTCGCCTCTGGGAATCGCTCGTCGGGCTGGTCCAGGTAAACATTAAGGAATCCACCTGGCTTAATCGCAAACTGTTCGACGCCTTTTTGCCCGTTGGTTATGCTTACGCCGACAAGAAATTGAAACGGGAGGAGGCTGGCCTGGGCCTGAAACTCGCCTATACGGCGGGTGATCTGGCTGTCTTCGCCCCGCTGCGCGATAAATTGGGGCTGTCGCGCATTCGCACCGCCTACACTGCCGGGGCCGCCCTCTCGCCTGACGTGATTCGCTTTTTCCACGCCCTGGGCATCAATCTCAAGCAAATCTATGGCTCTACCGAAGTGACCGGCGGTTTGACCATTCACCGCGACGGCGACATCAAATTCGCCAGCGTCGGCCAACCTGTGCCCAACACCCAGGTGAAGATTGACCCGGAGACCAGCGAGATTTTGCTCACCGGTCCGGTGATTTTCCAGGGCTATTACAAAAATCCGGAGGCGACGGCCGAATCAGTTCTGGTGGACGAGGCCGGACTGCGCTGGTTCCGCACCGGCGACGCCGGTTACGTGGACGAGGACGGCCACCTGATCTACCTGGACCGGGTGAAGGATATGATCACCCTGGCCAACGGCGAGCGGTTCTCGCCGCAATTTATCGAAGGGCGCTTGAAGTTTAACCCTTACATCCGCGACGTGATGGCAATTGGCGGACCCACCCGCGAGATGGTGACGGCGCTGATCGTGATGGATTTTGGCAATGTGGGTAACTGGGCGGAGCGGCGCAGCCTGAGCTATACCACGTTCATTGATTTGTCGCAGAAGCCGGAGGTGTATGCCCTGGTGCGTGAGGCGGTGGCGGAAGTGAATGCGAGTTTGCCCGAAAACGGCCGTGTGCGCCGCTTCGTCCTCATGCACAAAGAGTTCGACGCCGACGAAGCAGAGATGACCCGCTCCCGTAAACTCCGGCGCAACGTTCTCTATGATAAGTACGCCGACATTGTCGAAGCGATGTACGCCGGAAAGGAAACCATAAAGGTCCGCGCCACCGTCCGCTATCAGGACGGCAGTGAAAGCAGTGTGGAAACCTCTCTAAAAATTGCGACCCCTTAATATCGGAGCGTGGATGCCGGACTTTGGAATGCTGCCATTCCCAAGCCGTAATCCGCAATCCCCCATCCGCAATCCGTATGAACTGGCAATTACTCCCTCAATTTGCAATCACCGGCCTGCTGAATGGCGGGCCAATTGCCCTGACCGCTCTGGGCATCGTCCTCATCTTCAAGTCGTCGGAGATCTTCAACTTTGCCCATGGTCAGATGTTGTTGATCGGGGCGATGGCTACCTGGTGGTTCTATTCACCCGAAGGCATGGGTTTGCCGCTGTGGCTGGCGATTGTGGCCGCCTTGGTTGTCTCTGTGTTGTTGGGACTGCTCATCGAACGGCTGACGCTGCGGCCGATGACCGGTCAGCCACTCCTCTCAATTATTCTGATGACCCTGGCCCTGGGCCAATTTTTGCAAGGTCTGACGATCCTGATTTTTGGCACGACACAGCGCAACTTCCCGGTCATTTTTTCTGTCACCAACCCTTACCGGTTTACGGTCCCCTTCATCACCTATAACGATAATCCTATCGTCGTGGTTCTCAGACAAAACCTGGTCTGGTCCTTTGTGATTGCGATGATTTGCGTGACCGTTCTTGTCCTGTTCTTCCAATACACCCGCACCGGTCTGGCGATGCGGGCAACGGCCGAAAACCACGAAACGGCGCAGAGCGTGGGGATTCGGATCAATCGGGTCTTTGGCCTTTCCTGGGCCATTGCCGGGGTGATCGCCACCATCAGCGGGATCCTCATCGCCACTGCCAGCGGCCTGGATTTGAGCCTTTCGTTTGTGGCGCTGGCGGCATTTCCGGCCGTGCTGCTCGGTGGGCTGGAGTCTATTCCCGGCGCGGTCATTGGCGGGTTGATCGTCGGTCTGGCGCAGGGGTTGGTTGGGCTGCCTAACAACAGCTTTTTCATGGGGCCAGAAGTGGCTCAGGCAATCCGCAACTCGGCAGAGATTATCCCCTACGTCTTGCTGCTCATTGTCCTGCTAATCCGACCTGACGGACTCTTTGGTCAGAAGAGAATCGAAAGAATTTAGGTCGTTTAGTCTGATAGCCTCGTAGTACGCCTACCCGCCTACCCGACTACCAGACTACCAGACTACCAGACTATCGACTACCAGACTACCAGACTACCCCGGAGAACCCTATGGCTGTTTTACGACCTGCCGGTGATTTTGATACCAGTTACGTTCACGATATGTCGGTGCTGCGACAGCGTTGGCATTGGGTGGCGCTGCTCTTGTTTTTAGTGGCGATGTTCCTGCTGCCTTATTTTGCCTCTGGGCCGGTTGTGTCATTGGTTAATCGCATCGGCATTGCCATTATTGCGGTGCAGGGCCTGAGTATTCTCACCGGTTATACGGGTCAGATTTCGTTGGGGCAAGCGGCTTTCATGACGGTAGGCGGTTATATCTCGGCGCTGTTGGTAGGACATGCCGGCTGGAATTTCTTTTTGGCGTTGCCAATGGCCGGATTGGGCGCGGGGTTGGTTGGCTTGCTCTTTGGTCTGCCTTCTTTGCGGGTGAAAGGGTTTTACCTGGTGATGGCGACCTTAAGCGCGCAATTTATCATCCCCTGGCTGACGCGCCACATATACCCTAGTTTGCTCAATGGGGCGCAGGGGATCAACGTGCCGGTTCCTACGCTGTCTTTACCGGTGATTGCCAACACCTGTTTTCTTGGCTCGCAGTTTAACGCGGCGCTGGGAACCTGCCTGTATCGCTTTGCGACGCCGAAGGAGTTTATCCATATTACGCTTGGCGTGTTGATCATCAGCACGATCGTGGCGCTGAATATCTCGCGCAGCAGGTTGGGGCGGGCGCTAATCTCTGTTCGAGATAATGATCTGGCGGCTGAACTGCTTGGGGTGAACTTGTTCACTTACAAGCTGCGCGCTTTTTTCATCGCGGCTGTGTATGCGGGGGTGGCGGGAGCGCTATTGGCGCATAATTTGCGCCACATTAACTCGCAGACGGTGGGGCTGGTGGACTCGATTTTGTTTATGGGGATGCTGGTTGTTGGCGGGTTGGGGAGCAATCTCGGACCAATTTTGGGGGCGACGCTGGTTATTTTGCTAGAGGAGCTTGCGACGGTATTAAGTCCGGTGGTGATGACGTTGTTGCCGACGTCGGCGGCCGGGGTCACGGCCGCTTTACGGCCGTTAATCTTCGGTCTGGCGCTCATGCTTTTCTTGATCTTCGAACCGCGCGGCCTAGCCTATCGCTGGACTTTGATTAAAGCGTCGTGGCGCTTACGGCCGTTTGCCCGGTAACGGCCGTTATTTACGCGCCCAATTTCGTGTTCCTTAACCGGATTCTGGAACATAGATGACGAACAAAAGGAGGTGATCCATCAGCAAAAGACTAGGCAGCACCAACCCGCAGCGAATCGTGTGAACAGAAACCCCAGATAGACTAAATAGGAGATTGAGGAAAATGAAGAGATTGCGTTGGATGATTGTGATGATACTCTTGGGAGCCTTCCTGCTCGTCGCTTGTGGTAGCCCGGCCGAAGCGCCCGCCCCGACGACAGCACCAGAACCGGCCGCCCCGGCCGCCGAGCCAACAGACGCGCCACCCCCCACCGCTGTTCCCGCCGCTGCGCCCACCGACGAACCAGAGCAAGCCCCAGAGCCAGAACCCGAACCCGCGGAAGAAAAACGGACCGACAACCTGGAAGGCGAGACCATCACCTTCTACCATTTTGGTGACCTTTCCGGTCCTTATGCCGCCATCACCGGCCCGCTTGTTTTCGGCATGGAAGACGCCATAAGCGCGATTAACGCGAACGGCGGCATTCGCGGTGCGACCATCAACGCGCAGTTTGTGGACACGGCCGGCAGTATTGATCAGGCCGTCGCCGCCTACGACCGCTTCACCGGCAGTGACAGCAATGCCATGATCATGATCACCTACGGCTCTGGCGAGGCCGAAGCCCTGGCCAGTCGCTTTGCCGAAGATAAAATCGTCAACCTGGCCGCTGGCCTGAGCGCCCTGGCCTTTTATGGTCCCGAATCCGGCTACACCTTCGGCTTAGGCCCCATTTACACCGACCAATTTGGTTTCTTCCTCGACTACGTTACCGAAAATTGGGACAGCATCAAACCGGCTGGGGCCGGCGATGAGATTAAATTAGCCCACCTGAGCTGGCCTGGCGCGTTTGGCCAGGGGTCTCTGACGCCGGAAAGCCGCGCTTACGCTGCCAGCCTGGGCGTGGAGATTGTCGCTGAAGAAACCTATGACCTGTCACCGACGGCCGATACCACCACCGCGCTCCTCAATGCGCAGGCGGCCGGAGCCAACGTCATCTGGACCAATACCCTGGCGTTTGGCCCGGCGGCGCTGATGAACGGTCTGGGCGCTTTAGGCTTGCAGGGCGAATTCGTCCTGGGCGGTTGCAATTGGAGCATGGACCTGGCCACCTACGCTTTTGTCTCCGATCCGGCGTTGGCTGTTGGCTTGATCTCACCTTTCCCCTACCTCTGGTGGAACGACGCCGACCATCCGGGCATTCAATATGCGAGCGGCCTGCTTGAGGCGAACAACCGCCCCGCCGGGGCGCGTAACGTCGGTTATTTGCTGCTCGTCGCCGGAGTAGACCTGGCTGTCCAGGCTATCGAGGTTGCCATTGACGAAGTGGGCTTCGACAACCTGACCGGCGAAGCGATCTATAATGCTCTGACGACAATGGGGCCAATCGAACCGCTCGATGGCCTGGTGCGCGTGGATTATTCCGACGGAATCCGCGCCCCGCGCTACGCCCAACTACGCCAGATTCAGGGCGGTCCGGACGCCTTTAATAAGTTGCTGGACTGGACCGAAATGCCTGACCTGCGGCCAGATTACGGCAATTAAAGAGTCAAGACCCTAAGGGTTTCCCCAAACCCTTAGGGTCTTATCCCATCTTATGCTCAAAGTCAACAATATCGAAGTCGTCTACAGCGACGTCATTCTCGTTTTGCGCGGTATCTCTTTCCAGGTGGAGAAAGGGCAAATTGTGGCGTTGCTAGGGGCAAATGGCGCGGGCAAAACGACCACGCTCAAAACGATTTCCGGCTTGCTGCTGCGGGAGAATGGGCAGGTGCGTCGCGGCAGCGTGGAGTTGGAAACTCACCGTCTGGATAAGTTGCCCGCTGAAGAAATCAACCGCCTGGGAATTGCCCAGGTGTTAGAGGGGCGGCGTTTGTTCCAGCATCTGACGGCCGAGGAGAATTTGCTCACCGGTTCATTGACCCGGCCGAATAACCGGGCGGAGATTAAACGGTCGCTGGATCAGGTTTATGAGTATTTCCCGCCATTGGTTGAACTGCGCCATCGCACGGCCGGTTACCTGTCTGGCGGGGAGCAGCAAATGGTGGCGATTGGCCGGGCGCTCATGGCTAAGCCGCGGCTGTTGTTGATGGATGAGCCATCGCTAGGGCTGGCCCCGCTGCTGGTGCAGGCGATTTTTGAGATGATCAGCCGGTATAACAAGGATTCTGGTGTCTCGATCCTGTTGGTGGAGCAAAATGCCAACGTGGCCCTCCGCACGGCAGATTATGCCTACGTGATGGAAAACGGCCGGATTGTGCTGGATGGCCCGGCCGAACAGTTGGCGCAAAATGCCGACATCAAAGAGTTTTACCTGGGCCTGACCAGTGTGGGCGAGCGCAAGAGTTACCGCGATGTGAAGCATTATAAGCGACGTAAGCGCTGGTTGGGATAGCGCGTAGGAAAACCTGTCAGGTGTGAACAATGATATAGGTATTCCGGGTCAATTGTTTTTTAGTCCGATCAGCAATTCTCAATTTAACAAGAGAGGTGTCATGCTGAGGTCCTCCGAAGCATCCCGTTCCTCTGGAAAATCCGAGGCCGTAGGGATGCTTCGCTTCGCTCAGCATGACAGTTAAGCGTGAAAAGCGTGGCAACAAACCTAGCCATGCAAATATCAGGCCCAAATTGAGAATTGCTGTAGCCCGATTCGTGAGGACCATCATTCCACCCCCACCAACCCCGTTATGACCATAAAGGGGCACATTATTGCCATTAAGGGGTACAATAGCTATAGAGACACTGGGTTTGATGCCCCCATCAACCTTTAACCGTGTCCTATAAGAGAGGAAAGATGGTTGAGAAACCGATTCGGGTGATGATTGTTGACGACCATGCGGTGGTGCGCAGCGGCCTGGCCGCTTTTTTAATGGTTTTTGACGATCTGGAACTGATCGCCCAGGCCGGTAGCGGCGTGGAAGCGCTGCGCCACTGTCGCGCAAATGCGCCAGACGTGGTACTGATGGACCTGATCATGCCGGAGATGGATGGCGCGGCCACCACGAAGGCGATTAAGCAGGAATTCCCCCAGGTACAGGTCATCGCCTTGACCAGTTTCCGCGAAGAGGAGTTAGTCCAGGGAGCGCTCAAGGCTGGGGCGATCAGCTATTTGCTGAAAAACGTCACCGCCGACGAATTGGCCAACGCTATTCGTAACGCCCATGACGGCCGTTCTACTCTGGCCCCTGAAGCTACCGCGGCTCTGATCCATGCTGCCACCCAGCCCAAAGCGCCGGAATATGACCTGACCCCGCGCGAGAAAGAGGTGCTGGCCCTGATGACCACCGGCTTGAACAACCCACAAATCGCCGAACGACTGGTTGTCAGCCAATCTACTGTTAAATTTCACGTCAGCAGCATTCTCTCTAAGCTGGGCGTCAGCAGCCGTACCGAAGCGGTGGCCCTGGCCGTGCAGCATCGCCTGGCTGACTGACCATTCTCAGTAGATCGAAAAATCATCCTCTCGCCCGTTTGGGCATACATGAAGTTCATCCCCCCGGACACGCTCAAGGCCGAGGCCGATCTGGGCGGTTAAGCCCACACTCATAAGTCCTGGAGTGAGCGCCGTTTACCCTTTGTAGCGTTCTTTAACGTCAACGGCCGTTACGTAGCGCATCGCCGTCTGAGCGCTGGTCCAACCAAACCAGGCCATCAATTCATCCACGCTGTAGCCCAGGCGGGCCATCTTTGTGGCGCAGGTGTGGCGGCAATCGTGGGCCGATAGTTTTTCGTGTAGCCCGGACGTTTTCCCCAGCCAGGCAACTCGTTCGCTGATTCGCACCCGGTTCAGCCCTTCGGCCAGCAGTTCGCCACCCTCACCGCTTTTCAGCAGCCGGGTGGTCGCCAGGATCAGCGGGCCGTCTGGTTTCAGGGCGGGGGGGTAGAGGTTGTTCAGATAGTGATCGGCCAGATGGCGAGCGTCGTCGGTCAGCTTGTGGGTGGTCCACTCATGCTCTGTGCCCTTCACTTTAGGCCGGTAAAAGCGCATCTCGCCTATCTCCAGGTCAATGTCGCCAGGTTTCAGCAGGGCTACTTCGCTGGCGCGCAGCCCATGATCGAGCAGCAGGCAGATGAGCAGGGCGTCGCGGTAAGCCTGGGGGGAATTGTTGAACGGCCGTTTCAAAGCCGCCACCATCTCATCCGATAGCAACGTGGCTTTGCGCTTCTTCGTCGAGCGGCGCGTCACAACGACGCTGCGCCGTCGGCCTTCTGGTTTGTAAGCGTAGGTCACTTCGCTGATGCGCGCCTGTTCGCGCTGCTCGTCTACATTGTGGCCGCTGGCGCGGGAGAAGCCGCGCACCGTCTGGATCAGCATCCCTTCTTCACGGCTGATTGTCTCGGCCTTGATCGCCATTTGCGCATAGACCTTTACGGTGGAGAGCCGGGCATTGACCGAGGAGATGGCGTACCCTTCGTCGAGCTGCCACTGCACGAAACCCTCGACGATACCCCAGGTGACGCCACGCCAGGCATTGGGGTTGGTCTGGAAATCCGCCCCATGTTCCAGAGGGATTTGCGCGTCAACCAGGTATTCGGCGAACAATTCCAGGTCGCGGGCGTGCCGCTTGATGGTGTTGCGCGACTTCTCGCTGAGGTAGCGTTGGAAGATGTTCTGCCCGGCGACGCGATTTGCGACCTGTCCGGCGATTTCCAGGGAGGAGGGGAGGTGCGATTGCAGGGAACGGCCGTTGTCGGCTGGTAGAATCTCGCCTCGGAGCGGTTCATCGGCTGCACTCATGCGGAGGAGTATACCATATATTACGCACATCTGTGCGAATTTCTTGAGATTGAGTTGAACAAATGCCGGTTTCTGCCCAGCCATCTTGTGAGATTGACAGGATTTCGTATAATGTTTAGAAGCGTTTGAAGTTAACTTCTCGATCCAACTGAAAGGGGGCCGGATTTTGAGAGTAAATCAGGGTGTGGATGGCGTCGTCTTTTTCGCCCTGATCGAACCGCGAGAGTCAGGTGGCGTCTGATTTTACAAAAGGGAGTGCTTTGTAATGCGTAACGGCCGTTCGGAGTTTCCTGTTGCCGACAATGATGCCCTGCTTCGCCAGACGATGGAACGTCTGAAACGCGCTGAAGACGCTTTGCGCCAGCAAGAAATTCAGTTACGCCAATTGCTGATCAGCAACCCGGATGGGATGCTGGTGGTGGATGAGGCGGGGAAGGTTCTTCTGGCCAACCTGCTTGCTTGCCAGATACTCGATCGCCCTCAGGCCGCGTTGGAGGGGCACGAACTCGGTATCTCGCTTTCGTTAGAGGGGCCGGTGGCCCTGAACCTGCGGCGGCCAGACGGCGACCAACGTCTGGTGGAGATGCGGGTGACGGAGATTGTGTGGAACGGCCGTTTTGCCTTCCTGGCCTCCCTCCGCGACCTGGCTGAACACAGGCAAACGGCCCAGGCATTGGCCGAAACCCAGCGCCGCCTCAGCGTTCTCATGGACAATTTGCCCGGCATCGTCTATCGTTGCCTGGATGCTCCCGATTGGCCCATGCAATTCATCAGCGACGGCTGCTTCACTCTGACTGGTTACACGTCTGAGGAGCTAAGCGAAGGCGGCGTCATCCTTTACGGCGATCTCATTCACCCGGATGATCGCGCCGCCGTGCGAGAGACGATCGGCGCCGCGGTGGCTGCTGGACACCCCTTCCAATTAGAGTACCGGCTTATCACCAGACAGGGTGAGGAAAAATACGTATGGGAACGAGGACAATGCGTGACGCAAACCGAGACCGAAGCGCGCTGGCTGGAAGGATTTATCAGCGACGTAACCGAACGCCGGGTAGCCAGCACAGCGCTGCGCCAGGCAGAAAGGCGCGCCCAGGCGCTCATTGAAAATGCCCCTGACGGTCTCGTTCTGGTGGATAAAAACGATCATATCATCTTTGCCAGCCCCTCCGCGCTTCAGATCTTCGGCTACGTAGAAGATGCGATATTGACGGTAAATCCGGCAGCGCATACCCATCCAGACGACCTGGAGATGGTGCTGGCAGCGCTCTCAAGCACTCTGGAAAACCCGGCGTTAAGACCGGTGGTCCAATACCGTTTTCGTCATAGCAACAAGGAGTGGCTCTGGGTGGAAAGCACCTTCACCAACCTGCTAGACGACGAGAGTGTCAGGGCCATCGTGATCAATTTCCGCAACATTACCGAACGAAAAAAAGCGGAAGAAACCATTCAGCAACGCAACAAAACCTTGGCCATGCTCCACGAGGCCGGTCAACAGCTCAGCCAATCGCTCAACGCCCGGACCATTTATGAGCGCTTGTATGACTGGGCGTCCATTTGTATCCCATGTGATGCGCTGTTTATCTCCAACTACGACAGCGCCGAAGAATTGATCCGCTGCGTTTACGCCAATATCGAAGGGCAGCCCATCCCGGTGAAAGAACTGCCCTCAATCCCGCTGGAACCGGAGGGAAGAGGGTTTCAGAGCGAGGTCATCCGTACTGGTCGGACGTTACTGATTGCGGACCTTCACGAAGACCAAAACCAGGTCGCTGCCCATTACGTGGTTGATCAAACAGGCAAGGTGGAGGAAGGGACGCCCGAAACCCAAACGCGGGCCATGATTCTCGCCCCGATGATTTTAGCCGGCCGCACCGTCGGCGTGATCCTGATGATGAGCAACCAAAAGGGCGCGTACGACGAAGACCACCCGCGCATCTTAGAAACGTTAGCCGCTTACGCGGCCGTCGCCCAAAATAACGCCTTCCTCTATCAGCAAGCAGAGCGTGAAATCACCGAACGCCAGCGGGTAGAAGCGGAGATCCTCAGGCTTAACGCCGAGTTGGAGCAGCGCGTGGCCGAACGTACCCGCGATTTGGAAGCTACCAACCATGAGCTAGAGGCCTTCTCCTATTCCGTCTCCCACGACTTGCGCGCCCCGCTGCGGGCCATTGATGGCTGGGGCCGGGCGTTGGCCGAAGATTTTGGCGAAGTGTTGGGGGAAGAGGGGCGGAATCTGTTGCAGCGCCAACACGCCGCCAGCCAACGGATGGGGCTGCTGATTGATGACTTGCTGCGCCTTTCCCGCCTGACCCGCCAGACCTTGTCTCGGCAAACCGTAGACCTGGACAAATTGGTGCTTCAGGTCTGGCAAGAGCTTGGCGACGAGCAAGAGATGTCCCCAGTTGCGTTGCGGATCGGCCACCTGGACCCGTGTCAAGCTGATCCGTCGTTGTTAAAACAGGTTTTCAGTAACCTGCTGAGCAATGCGCTAAAATTCTCCAGCCGGGTGGAGCAATCTCACATTGAGGTGGGCCAGCAAGTCGAGCCGGATGGGAAGATCGTCTATTTTGTTAGAGATAATGGCGTGGGCTTTGATATGCGTTACGCGGACAAACTGTTTCATGCTTTCCAGCGGCTGCACAGCCAAACCGAATTCAGCGGGACGGGTATTGGTCTGGCCATTGTGCAACGGATTGTCCACCGGCATGGCGGTCGCGTTTGGGCTGAGGGCCATGAAAATCAGGGCGCGACGTTTTATTTCACTCTAGCAGAGGAGGTGAAGGCGTGAACGACAACATGAAACCGATCAAGGCTGCCTGGTTGCCGGACTGGCGCTCATCTAAACTCCTCTGCGCCCCCGCAGAGTTTCAACCTGGCGACGGGAGAGAAGGTGACCGATGAACCAGCCGTTGCGTCTGCTGCTGCTTGAAGACTCTGTTGATGACGCCGATTTGATCTTGCGTGAACTGCGTAAGGAGGGTTGGGATTTTGAGGCGCGCCGGGTAGAAAATGAGCGCGATTACCGGCAACAATTGGAGGCGTTTTGCCCGGACTTGATTCTTTCTGACTATAACCTGCCCACTTACAACGGCCGTTCTGCCCTCGCCCTGGCCCAACAGCAAGCGCCCCACATCCCTTTCATCTTCGTCTCCGGGGTTATGGGCGAAGAGACCGCCATCGAAGCGCTCAAGCAAGGGGCGACTGATTACATCCTCAAAGATGGGTTGGTACGGCTGCGAACGGCCGTTCGCCGCGCCCTCCAAGAAGCAGCCGAACACCAGAAACGGCTAGAAGCCGAAAAACAAATCCGTTACCAGGCCAACCTGCTACAAAACGTCTCCGACGCCATTGTCTCCACTGACCCGAACTTTGTCATTCGTACCTGGAACAAAGCGGCCGAAAATCTATACGGTTGGTCGGCCGCCGAGGTCATTGGCCACCCCTTCCCGCAGGTCGTCCCGACTCGTTATCCTGAGAATAACCGTGAAGAAGTGCTGCGCCATTTCCGGGAAGATGGCTTCTGGAAAGGGGAAGTCTTTCAGGCGCATAGAAATGGCGCAGAGTTGTCTATCTTGTCCGCCGCTACCTGGATCAAGGACAGCGAAGGCCAGACGACCGGCGTGGTTGTGGTGAACCGAGACATGACCGCGCACCGCCGGACAGAGAAGTCATTAAAAGAAAGCCAGGAGCTTTATCGCGCCATCATCACCTGCTCTCCGTTCCCCATCCTCGGTCTTGACCTGGATGGCACGATCTTGACCTGGAATGAGGCGGCCGAGTCTGTTTTCGGCTGGAGCGCGGTCGAGATCATCGGCCAACCAAATCCCATTGTGCCCTCGGACAAACGGGCGGAGTTCGACGCGCTGCGCGAGCGCGTTTACCGGGAAGGTAGCGTTACCGGCGTCGAGATCGCCCGGATGAACAAGTATGGTGAAAGATTGGACTTCAGCCTGTCGGCCGCTTCTATTCGAGATGCCCAAGGGCAGATTATTGGGATGATGGCGACGTTCGACAACATCACAGAGCGGAAACGAGTAGAGGCAGAACGCGCCGAGCTTCTGGTTCAGCAGCAAATGGCGGAGCGCGAGCAAGCGGCGCAGCGCCAACGCTTGCAGCAAATTCTGGACACCGTACCCGATGGGGTGGTGCTGTTGGATGCTTCTGGCCGGGTGACGCTGGCCAACCCGGCCGGGCAGGCGTTGTTGCAGCGGCTTTCCGGCGCGGCGGTGGGCGAAACCATAACGAGACTGGGAGACTTGCCGTTCGCCGACCCGACATCCACTCCCTACGACGCCTGGCATGCCCTGCAATATGAGGACGGACACTTTGAATTATTGATCCGGCCGATTGCTTTGGAGACGCAAGATGGGGATAGTGTGCTGCTGCTGCGCGACGTAACGGCTGAATATGAGCAAGAGCAGTATATGGAGGTGCAGCAACGTCTGGCAACGGTAGGCCAGTTGGCAGCCGGGATCGCCCACGATTTTAACAATGTGATGGCGGTGATTATGCTATACGTGCAGTTGTTGCAGAAAACGGCCGTTCTCACCCCCAACGAGCGCAATAAACTCGATACCGTCTACAAACAAGCGCAGCACGCCTCCGACATGATCACCCAGATTCTCGACTTCAGCCGCAAATCGGTCATCGAGCGCGTCCCGCTAGACCTGCTGCCCCTATTTAAGGAAATGGTCAAGTTGCTGAACAGCACACTGCCAGAAACCATCCAGATCGAGATGACTTCCGCACCTGGCGACTTCATCGCCCTGGCCGATCCGACACGGCTGCGACAGGCGCTGATGAACATCATCCTGAATGCCCGCGATGCCATGCCCGGCGGTGGCCGACTCCGCCTGGAGTTGTCCCAATTTTGCCTGAACCCAGAGCAGATCGCGCCTCTACCCGATCTGGAGCCGGGGCATTGGTTACAAATCAGCATTCACGACGAAGGCGTTGGCATCAACCAGGAGCATCTACCGCGTATCTTCGATCCCTTTTTTACCACCAAAGAGCCGGGCAAGGGGACTGGGCTGGGATTGGCGCAGGTGTATGGCATTGTCAAACAACATGGCGGCTCGATCGGCGCGGAAAGTCGGCTTGGCGATGGCTCGACCTTCACCATCTATTTGCCAGCCTTTACCGCGCCAACCTCCCCAGAGCAGCCCTCTTATGACAGAGACCATTTACTGCCAGGCGCGGAAACAATCCTCGTGGTCGAAGACAACGATACCATGCGGACCTCCGTCGCCGATGCCCTCTCTGTGCTAGGCTATCGCGTTTTAGAGGCGCGAGATGGTACAGAGGCGTTGCGTATATTGGCGTCCCAGGATGACCGGATTGACCTGGTGTTAAGCGACGTGGTAATGCCAGAAATGGGTGGTGGCGACCTGCACCAACGCATCCGGCAGCAATACCCGACACTGCCCCTCTTGCTGATGACCGGCTATCCGCTGGGCGAACATGCCCCGGAATTGGCTGGCTTGCCCTGGATCTCCAAACCTTTTACCATCCAGACCCTGGCCGGTAAAATCCACTCTCTGCTCCACACCATCACCTGACCCCGATCACTGACAGATGCTGCTAATTAAACGAGCAACAGTTTACACGCCAGAAGGCGTACTCTCCAGGGGGGCGGTGCTGCTGGATGAGGCCACCGGCCGCATCGAAGCCGTTGGGCCGGATGAAACCATCCCCCAACCAGTGGGAGCGCGGGTTTTGGACGCGGCCGGCCGACCGCTCGTCCCCGGCTTGATTGATTTACAGCTAAACGGTGGCTGGGGCGACGATTTTACGACCGATCCGGCGACCATCTGGCGCGTCGCGGCGGCGCTGCCGCAACATGGCGTGACCGCTTTCTTGCCCACCATCATCACCTCTCCGCCAGGACGAGTGGCGGAGGCGCAGGCAGCCTTGGCCCAGCCTCCGGCCGATTTTCGCGGAGCGCACCCTTTGGGTTTGCACCTGGAAGGACCGTTTTTGAACCCGGCAAAAAAGGGGGCGCACAATCCGGCGTATCTGCGCCCGCCTACGCTGACAGAAGCGGCCGATTGGTTCCCAGAGACGGGCGTGCGGTTGGTGACGTTGGCCCCGGAATTGCCGGGCGGGCTGGCGTTGATTGCTTCATTGGCGGCGCGAGGGGTCATCGTCAGCGCCGGGCATTCCCTGGCGACGGCGGCGGAAGCGCAGGCGGGTTTTGCCGCCGGGGTGGGCTATGGCACACATCTGTTTAACGCCATGCCGCCATTGCACCATCGGGAACCCGGATTAGCAGCGGCGCTGCTGGCCGACGAGCGGCCAATCGTCGGGCTGATCCCCGATGGGCTGCACGTCCATCCTTTGCTGGTGAAGCTGGTGTGGGAGATGGTTGGAAACGGCCGTTTGAACCTGGTCACTGACGCAATGGCCGCCCTGGGGATGCCCTCTGGCGTTTACAGGCTGGGGGATTTCAGCGTGACGGTGGCCGATGGTCGCGCCCATCTGCCGGATGGCACGCTGGCGGGCAGCGTCGTGTCGCTGGACGGCGCGCTGCGCCATCTGATCGCCTTCACCGGCTGCACACTGGCAGAAGCGCTGCCGACAGTTACCGGTGTTCCGGCGCGTCTGTTGGGGTTAGCGGGGCGAAAAGGGGCGATCACCCCTGGCGCGGACGCCGATCTGGTTTTGCTAACGCCTGATCTCCGGGTGGCACTGACCATTGTCGGGGGTAGAATCTTGGGGGATTGGCGAGCAGAGATTGAAGGCGCTTCGCCCGCCAACCTCACATCTCAGTAGATCAAAAACCCGATCCGCAGATTGACGCAGATTTCGCAGAACCTGCCCTGAGTGCAGCGAAGGATTGAACCAGAAGAATCTGCGCGCTTTGCGGATCGATGGATGATTTTTCGATCCACTGAGTCTCTAATCACAAAGGAACCGAAGATGTCTTTACATGAAGAAATTTATGAGCAAACGGCCGTTCTCGGCCAAAGCCTGACGCGCAATCGGGATCGAGTAAGGGAGATCGCTCGTTCGCTGCCGTTGGCGCAGGTCAGCCACGCTTTTGTGGCGGCGCGGGGCACGTCGGACAACGTGGCCCGCTACGCCAGCTATTTGTGGGGAGCGGCCAACCGCCTGCCGGTGACGCTGGCGACGCCATCGTTGTTCAGCCTCTACCGGCAGCCGCCGCGCCTGCGCGATGCCCTGGTCGTTGGCGTGTCGCAATCCGGGCAGTCGCCGGACATTGTGGCCGTGCTGGCCGAAGGGCGGCGGCAGGGGCAGCCGACGTTGGCTATCACCAACGAGCCGGAATCACCGCTGGCCCAGGCGGCCGATTATGTGCTGCCGATCCATGCCGGGCGGGAAACGGCCGTTGCCGCCACCAAGACCTACACCGCACAACTATTAGCCATCGCCATGCTCTCCGCTGCCTGGGCCGGAGACGAGGCCCAGATGGCGCAGCTAGAGAACTTGCCGGACTGGGTTGGGCAAACCCTGGCTCTGGACGAGCAGATTGGGTCGCTGGCAGCCCGTTACCGCTACATGCAGCAATGTGTGGTCTTAGGGCGGGGCTATAATTACGCCACCGCCTTTGAATGGTCGCTGAAGGTGAAAGAGTTGGCCTACGTGGTGGCCGAACCTTATTCCTCGGCCGATTTTCGGCATGGGCCAATTGCCGTTGTCTCAGCGGCGGCGGCAGGCATGGGGTTCCCGGTGCTGGCTGTTGCGCCGGAAGGAGTGGTGGCGGACGATATGGCGGCCCTGTTGCAGCGCTTGAAAGCGGAACACCAGGCCGATCTGGTTGTCATCTCTAACCGGGCGGCATTGTTGGAAACGGCCGTTTCCCCTATCCCCATCCCGACCGACGTGCCCGAATGGTTGACCCCGCTGGTTTGCATTGTGCCGGCGCAATTATTCTGCTATCACCTGACGCGCCTGAAAGGGTATGACACAGAATCACCGCTCGGTTTACAAAAAGTGACAAAGACAGAATAAGCCGAAAAACTGAGAGTCTTTCGGTTGAATGAGGCTATCGGCTGCTTCATCCCTGGTTGGGTTTTGCCACTGGCTGGATGTTTTTAGCCAGCAAATTGGTGGCCCTCGGCTTTTCCGGTTATCTGGCTGTCCTGATCCCTAACTTGCTGCAACGACCAACGGCCGTTGCAAATCCTCCTGGCTCACAGCTTCAAGAGCCACCCGGCGACGCCAACCCTTCCTCTAAAAACGCGGCCACAACCTCATCCAGCGTCAACGCGGCGGCGGCGCGCCGGGCTGCCTGCTCTGCCTCTTCCGTCATCTGCCCGGCCGCCTGCGCCTGCGCCGCCTGCGCCATCTGGCGCGGCATCTCGCCAATCCCCTCCTGCGCCAGGGCGAAATGCGCCCAGGCCCAGGCTTCTTGCGCCGCGCCGCGCCGCGCCTGTAAAAGCGACAGGCAGGCCACCCCTTCCGCCATCTGCGCTGTCATGTTCAGCCGCCGCGCCCGCGCCAGGCTGTCGCGCAGATAGCGGGCCAACTCTGGCCATTGCTGCCGCTGGTAGGCGATCAGGGCGCAGCTTAAATCAATCTCCACCAGATTGCGCTGGTCGTTGACGCTGATAAAGAGATGGCGACTTTCGGCCAGCGCCGCCTCCGCCTCGGCCAATTCCCCCCGTTCGCGGTGGTAAAAGGCCAACCCTTTGCGGGTGAAGGCTTTGGTTAAGGTCTGGTCGTTCTCGTCGGCCAGGGCGTAGGCGCGGCGCAAGGCGACGGCCGCTTCCTCCGGCCGCCCCAGGGTAAACAGGCGGCGGGCGATCCCATCCAGCACAATCGCTTCGTAATAGGTGTCTTCGATGGCCCGAAACGCTTCCAGGGCGTTTTGCGCCTCGGCCAGCGCGCCGGCCGCGTCCCCCATAAAATCGGTGTAATAGGAGCGCACCACATACAGCACGCCGTAAAAAATCGGCCGTTGTGTCTCGGCGGCAATCGCTTCCATTTCATCCAACAGGGCGGGCACGCCGTCAAACTGGCCGCGCTGCAGCGCCACTCCGGCCAGAATATTGGTGGCGTCAAACAGACTGTCTAAATCCTGGCCGCTGCGCAGCAGGGGCAGAACCTGCTCCACCGGCTCCAGGGCGGCGTCCAGATCGCCTAAGATGCGGGCGCTGTTACTGGCGGCGACGGTCAATTGGGCGTGCAGCAGTTGCTTACGCGGCTCCGCTGCTTCGCGCCAGCCGTGCTGGGCCAATAGCTGCCGGGCTTCGCCAAAGAGGGCGCGGGCGGCGTAGAACCAGTTGCGTTGGAAGTGGAGGCGGATTAACGGCCGTCGCATCCCATTCACCCATTCCCAGGCCGCTTCCGACTTGCTGCGCACCAACTCCTCCAGCGCATAGCGCCACGCCAGCCGCAAATCCTCATACGCGGCCACCAGGTCGGGCAGCGCTTTGAGATATGTCGGCCGGTGGTCGGTCTGGCTGCGTTGGGCGATGAAGGCCGCAAAGTAGCGGCTGTACCGTTGGCGCAGTGGAGCGACCGCGTCTGCCGCCACCTGCTCGGCGGCAAATTCCCGCACCAGCGGGTGCAGAGCATAGGAGGCATCGTCCAACGGTTGCAGCAGCGACTTGTCGGCCAGGGCGTCCAGCGCGCGTGGGTCGGCCCCGGCGATCTCCCAGGCGGCTTCGGGGCTGAAATGGGCGGGGAAGATAGAGAGATGGGCCAGAATAGGGCGCAGGTCGGCCGGCAGCAGTTCCCACGAATGGGCAAAAACTGCCCGTAGACTGCGGTGGCGTTCTGGCACGTTGCGTAAATCGGTGGCGAGGAAAGCGGCGCTTTCCCTGATTTGCCGGGTAATTCCGGCCACAGAATCGCGCTGCACCCAACCGGCGGCCAACTCAATGCCCAGCGGCAGGCCATCGAGCAGGCGGCAGATGTCGCCTATGGCGGCGAGGGTTTGCGCCGAGGCCGCAAAGTTGAGGTTGTGCTGCTGCATGTTGCCCAGAAAGAGTTGGACGGCGGCGGCAGTTTCCTCTTGCCCGGTCTCTGACGCGGTGGTTGCCAGCCCGCTCAGCGTTAGCACGCTCTCTTCGTATAGGTTGAGCCGCTCGCGGGAGGTGATGAGCAGGGTGAGGTGGGGGGCCTGGTGGAGCAGGTCGGCGATGGGGTCAACGGCCGTTGTCAACAACTGCTCAACGTTATCCAAAATCAACAAAATCTCTCGCTCTTGCAGATAGGCCGCCACTTGCGGCCAGGCCGGTTGCTGGCCGCCCAGCGAGATGGAGAGCGTCTGCGCGATTTGCGCCGCCATCTCCTCGATGGCCTCTTCACCGCCGCGAATGCCAGCCAACCCCACAAAGTAGATGCCGTCGAGAAAGTGGCCGGGCGTTTCGGTGTGAAGCCGCCGGGCGACCTCCTGGGCCAGACGGGTTTTACCGATACCGCCTGGTCCTGCCAGGGTGATCAGGCGGCGGTCAACGTCTATCAAGGCTCGCTGAACGGTCTCTATTTCAGCCTCGCGGCCGACAAAATGGCGGCGGCGCGCGGGCAGGGCGCAAGGCGGCGGCAGTTTCAGCCGGATGATGCGCTCGTAGAGGGCGGTGGTTTCGGCGGAGAGGGGGAGGCCCAGTTCGGCTTCAAACAGGGTGGTGGCTGTCTGGTATTGTTGGAGGGATAACGGCCGTTGGCCCGTCCGCGCCAGCAGCAACATCTTCTCCCGGTGGGCGTTCTCCAGCAGCGGTTCAATCGCCAATAATTGGGTGACAGCCTGCAAACAGGCCCAATGCTCCCCCCGCCGCTGATGGGCGGCGACCGATTTTTGCAGCCCCTCCACCGCCAGCAAGCGCAGCCGCTCCCGCTCCACCAGTGCCCATTCCTCAAATTCTGGCGCTTCACGCAGGTAGAAACCGGCCAGGAACTCCCCCTGATACAGCGGTAGGGCAGACGCCCAATCTTCGGCGGCGGCCTGGCTGGCAAACGTAACCGAATCAATCAGGATATTGGCCTCAGGCGCAATCCCCACGGCTTGCCGGTTGATGAGCAAAAACGGGCCTAACTCTTTCCGCAGGCGAGAGAGGGTAGAGCGCAGGTTGGCGGCCGCCTGCCTGGGTGTGCTGGCCTGGTAAAACATATCCATCAGCCGTTCCCGTTCTACCGGATGGGGCTGGTGGAGCAGATAAATCAGAAGCGCCTGCGCCGCCCGCGTGGGGACGCTGGTGATCGGCTGGTTATTGAGTAAGAAGGTGACGGTTCCCAGTAATTTTACTTCCAGTTTTGCTGCCATGAATGTTCGTTCGATAAGTCTCCGTAGCCTCTTTCCTTTACGTTTTGGATCGTTCTTGGATCGTTCTCGCTTTATTGTGTCTAGCGGTGATTATAACAAGCCTTAAGGCAGGTCCACAGGGTAGATAAAAAATCAGCCACTATACAGACCTGTCCGATCTTGAGAATCTGCATAGATCCAAAATCAGGGCAACTGTCCAGACAGTGGCCTGAAGCGATCTTAACCATCACCCCGATCACATTCAATTTTGGAGAAACATCATGAACAAACAACGCATTGTATCACGCCTGGTAGCCCCTTTCTTGCTGGCTATAGTGGTCTTGTTTGGCATGGGCCGATTGGTAGAGCAAACCAACGCCGATCAGTCGCTTGTGACCACGACCTGGCACGTCAGCACCACCGGCGACGACGCCAATAGCTGCCTCGACCCGGCCAACGCCTGCGCCACGATTGGCGCGGCCGTGACCAAAGCCGCCGACGGCGACACAATTCAGATCGCCCCCGGCGTCTACTATGAGCATGACATCAACATCAGCAAACAGTTGACCGTCAGCGGCGCCAGCGCGGAGACGACAATTGTGGATGGGGGGCAAAACGGCCGCGTCTTCTCCCTCCTTAACCATATCACCCTGCGCCACCTGACCGTGCAAAATGGGCTATCGCCCGCCGATTCTAATCTTTTTACGAACAGCGGCGGCGGCGTGCGCGTCGGCACAGGAGCGGAAGTTTTGATCCAGCACGTTATCGTGCGGGAAAATACCGCCTCTGGCAGCGGCGGCGGCATTTTCAACCATGGCTTCATGACCCTGGATCACAGCGTCGTTATTTCTAACACGGCCAATAGCAGCGGCGGCGGCATTTTCCATTACAATGTGCCGGGCGGGGCGATCACCATCACCCATTCTCTCATTGCCGATAATGTCAATGTCGGCTCGTTTGGCGGCGGTATTAGCACGGGACGGCCGTTGACCATCCGCGACACCATTATCCGCAACAACCAGACAACGAACGGCGGCGGCGGCGTTTATACCAACAATGCCCAAGCCGTCTTGGAATTGGAACGAGTGACCATCACCGAGAACCGTTCCTCCTCCGCGACGGGGATGTTCGTTAGTACGGGGGTACAGGCCAACTTAAACAATGTAACCATTAGCGGCAACGTCGCCAGCAACAATTACGCCGGTGTCCAGGTTGCGGGCGCGGGGGCCGTGATCACGGTCACAAACAGCACAATCGCCTACAACAGCCGCACCAACGCCGCCGGGGTCGGCTGGAATGGGATCGCGGCCACCAGCAACGGCGTCGCCGTAGTCGTCAACAGCATCGTGGCCCATAACGGCGAACGGCAGTGCAGCAGCGGCGGCATTGTTTCCCTGGGCCACAATTTAAGCAGCGATACTTATTGCAATTTTACCGAACCGGGCGACTTGCAAAACGCCAACGCCCAGCTAATGCCATTGGGCGACTACGACGGCTTTACCCCCACGCACGCTTTACGGCCGGGCAGCTCGGCCATTGACGCGGGCAGCAATGATTATTGCCTGCCGGACGACCAGCGGGGGGTCGCCCGCCCCTATGACGGCGATAACAGTGGCACGGCCGTTTGCGACATCGGCGCGGTGGAGGCGGAGCATCAATTGACTATCGCCGACGTGAGCGTCATTGAAGGGACGGGGGGCGAGACGACGGCCGTTTTCACCGTCACCCTCTCCCCCGACCACAACGAAACGGTGACAGTCGCTTACTACAGCGAAGACGGCACGGCTACCGCGCCGGATGATTACACGGCCGTCAGCGGTCTACTCACTTTCGCCCCTGGCGAAACGGAAAAAACGATAGCCGTCCCCATCCTCCCCGACGATATACCGGAGCCGGACGAGACCTTCTTTATCCATTTGGAGGACGCGACGAATGCCTTTGTTTTGATTGGCACGGCCGTTGGC
>CAYONK010000006.1:0-28816 GCA_964405285.1 uncultured Ardenticatenaceae bacterium | reverse complement strand
CGTATTCGTTTGTAAAGGTGCTACCAAAACATTATGTCACTGCAAAAGTCGTGTTGGAAGAATAAAGATTCAGCAACCCAATAAAACCTCACCACAAAGAAGCAAAGCCGTTCCTCCTTTGCTTCTTTGCGCTTTTTGCGCTAAGTTTGCTTGAATTTCAACGCCATGTTGAAGGACACGCCTATGAATTTGACTTCATCACAAATACTTGAATTTTTCACCACCCCCATTTTTTTCCTCGGCAATACCCCTGTCACCTTTGCCAGCATCATTCAGTTTCTTATCCTGATCACCCTCGTCACTCTGGCGGCGCAAATGGTACGGCGCATTTTGCGCGACCGAATTCTCACCCGGATGCCCATTAACGTGGGCTTAAAAGACGCCATCGCTCGCCTCGTCAGTTACGTCTTTCTTGTCCTCGGCGTCATTATCATCTTGCAAACCCTCGGCTTCGACCTGACCACACTCACCGTCCTCGCCGGTGCGCTCGGTGTTGGCATCGGCTTTGGCTTGCAAAATATCGTCAACAACTTCGTCAGCGGGCTGATCATCCTGACCGAACGGCCAATTCAGGTTGGCGACCGCATCAACATTGGCGGGACAGAGGGGAACGTCATCCGAATTGGCGGTCGCAGCACTACCATCAAAACCAACGACAACATCCACATGATCATCCCCAACGCCGAATTCATCTCCGAGCGAGTAGTCAACCTCAGCTACGGCGACCCCAAAGTCCGCATACGCATCCCCTTTGGCGTCGGGTATGGTAGCAACCCGCGTCAGGTGGAAAAACTCGCCCTGGAAGTAGCGATGGCTCAAGAAGCCGTGCTACGCAACCCAGGTCCAAGCGTGCGCTTTATCGAATTTGGCGACAATTCTCTCAACTTTGAACTACGCGCCTGGACTATCGAACTGGCCCACCGTCCTGGCCTATTCCGCAGCGAACTCTACTTCGCTCTGTGGGAAAAATTCAAGGAACACGACATCGAGATCCCCTTCCCTCAACGAGACCTCAATCTCGATGGCCCCATCCGGGTCAAAATGGAGCCATAACAAGTGTGACTTGCGGGTCCGTAGTCCGTGGTCCGTTATGCGTAGCTAAGCCAATCCCCAATCCAATTGACCCGCTCCCTTAACCAGTGTAAAATAGAACATATGAGCGACCAATGGATTCGCGCCAGCGAAATTAGCAACTACGTTTACTGTCGTCGCGCCTGGTGGATGCAGCGGACCCAGGGGCACGCCTCAGTGAATGTGCAGGAGATTGGCCGGGGAACGCGCTATCATCAGCAACACGGCCGTTTACTGGTTCAAGCTGCCTGGGGACGACGACTGGCGTTTTTCTTCCTCTTCACCTTCATCGCTTTCGTCACCTACCAACTCCTCGTGAAGTAAAGCGACATGGGCACAACGGGACTCTTGCTCGGTTTGGTGCTGTTCCTCCTCACAGTTGGCGCGTGGCTTTGGTCACGGGAACGTCAGGAGGCGAGCGGCTTGCCCGATGGCGAGGTGATCTACACCGACACCGGCCACTGGTTTCCCAACCAGCGGTCGCTGGTTGCGCCAACTTACAAATTGGCCGGCAAACCAGACTACCTGGTGCAACAGGCAGATGGCAGCCTTATCCCCGTCGAGTTGAAATCGAGCCGCGCTCCGGCTGAGCCACACGAAGGCCACGTGCTGCAACTGGCAGCCTACTGTTTGCTGGTGGGGGAGACCTATGGGGTGCGGCCGGCCTACGGCATCATCCAATACCAGGATCGCGCCTTTGCCGTAGATTACACGCCTGAGCTAGAAGAGGATTTGCTTGATCTGCTGGCGGAGATGCGCGAAGGCTCATTCGCCGGTGAATTGGACAGGGACCACAATGATTGGGCGCGCTGCCGTCGTTGTGGGTTACGTGGTTATTGCAGTCAGCGCCTGGGTTGAGGTGCGAACGGCCGTTCCACCCCCAAACCAACAGAGTTGCGTTAAAAAAACTGGAATCAGAGCGGGCAACGGGACTCGAACCCGTGACGAGGGCTTGGAAGGCCCGCGTGATACCACTTCACCATGCCCGCAGAATGGGCCCGCCAGGATTCGAACCTGGAACCCAGCGGTTATGAGCCGCTTGCTCTGCCATTGAGCTACAAGCCCCCAATTTTAGGGGTAAGCCTGTACCCCGTTAACAGCTTGGAAGCTGTCTTACTACCCCTGCTCCACTGATGTGGAGAAGTTGACAGTTGGGAGTTGGTAGTGGGAGCCATCTGCCTGTTACCAACTCCCAACTGCTTTCAAGTCGGGGCGGCCGGATTTGAACCGACGACCTCTCGGACCCAAACCGAGCGCTCTGCCAAACTGAGCTACGCCCCGCATTGGTGGGTCAGTTGCAAGTATACTGAGGCGGTTGCGCAACGTCAACTATTGCTCAAGCGCCAGACGCGAAGGGTTTCGGAAATCCTTCGGGCCTGGAGCAGCGCAGGCGGATAACGGCCGTTTCTCCCCCCGTCACCTTCACCCGTTCATCTAGCAAATGGCCTGTCAGCCAGACCAAATGCGTCTCGGTCGCTACCAGCGGCCAATCCGCCCGCCACGCCGCTCCAATGCGGCGGTTGATCATCACCTCTTTCAAACTGGCCGAATGGCCGCCCAAACCTAGCGGCCGGAAGCGCTCACCGGGGAGACGGCCACGCAGCCATAACTGTTCCTCGCCCACTGCCGCATAAGCCAACCAGGGGTCTTGATTGTTACGAATCTCGGCCAGATCGATCTCGTCCAACAGCGTGGCTTCCATCACCCAACCGGCTGCTAATGGGATAATACCGGGCACGGGCAAAGGCAGCGGCGTCCCCGGCGGGAGTTGTGGCCAGGTGGCTGCCGGTCCTGCCCCAACCTCACCAATAATCAGGCGATTGTAGACTACGCGCAGAACCAGCCCACCTGTCAGATCGCTTTGCGTTCCGGTGTGGCCGGCTTCGGCCACTCGCCGCGCCCCCTCGAGAGCGGGAAAGGAAAGGTCGGAGAGAAACGGCCGTTGCATCGCAGCCGCTCGTCGCAGCGCCCGCCGCCGCAGCGCGAGCGGCAGCGCCAACCAGCCAGGCCGATCAAGAGAAACCCAACCCGCTCCTTGCTCCGGGATGAGGGCAGGAAGAACGGCCGTTGTCACCTCCTCCAGGGCAGCATCATCGGCAGCGGCAATTTCCGCCAGTTGGCGCAGGTGGCGCCGGATTTGCGGGTTAAAGTCGGCCAGGGCAGGCAACAGGTGGTGGCGAATCCGGTTGCGGCGGTGACGCGGATCGTCGTTGGTTGGGTCTTGCCGCGGTGTTAGCCCATGTTCACGGCAATACTCCTCCACTTCAGCGCGGCCGACGCCGAGTAAAGGGCGCAGTAGGCTGACCTGCCCTGCTTCCGGCATGGGGCTGATGGCTTTCATGCCGCTCAATCCGGCCAGACCGCTGCCCCGCAGCAGATTGAGAAGAATGGTTTCCGCCTGGTCATCGGCAGTGTGGGCGACAGCAACGGCCGTTCCGCCCCAGCTCTCCACCACACTGGCGAAGAAGCGATAGCGGGCCAGGCGGCTGGCTTCTTCCAGAGACAATTTACCTTGTTGGGCCAGGGCGGGGGTGTCAGCTGTCTCGATAACGCTGGGCAGGCCCCAGTCGGCAGCAGTGTCGGCGACGAATTGGGCATCGAAAACGGCCGTTGCTCGCCATCCATGATTCAGATGCGCCACCAACAACCGCTCTGCCCCCAACACCTGCCACAGCACATGCAACAGCGCCAGCGAATCCGCCCCGCCAGATACCCCAACCACCAACCTGGCCTCACCAGAGAGGGAATCCACCCCGCCCCATTCATCCAGACATTCGGTGACTCGTTTACCAATAGACATCACACCAATAACTCCGCACCCCTCAGTACACCTCTGGGGCCAGCTGTTACCAGAAAAGAAAAAAGGCCCAAGCGGGCCTAAAAAGTGTAGGGCGGGTGGGATTCGAACCCACACGGAGTTTCCCCCGGCGGATTTTAAGTCCGCTGCGTCTGCCGTTTCGCCACCGCCCCAAATGCCATGCCACTACAAACAGACGACGTATTGTACACAGGAAAATTGACCATAACAAGGCCAAACAAAAAGCTCGAACTCAACCGCCCAAACCATACCTTGAAAGCGGAAACCATGACAATAGTCAGTTTGACTTCGATTTTTTCCCCTAGTATAATGCTCAACGATAAAAGCATTTGTCATAATGGCAACCAGTGAAGACTTTTGAAGTGCAGTAACTACGACATCTGCGAAAGTTTCCGATACGTCATCGGTTCGCCGGTAGAAATAGCTACAACAACATCATTTAAATCGGACACAAACATTAGCAAACCAGGACAACGCACCATACTGCGCTGTTACGCCAACAATCTTAAAAGCAGGAACAAAAGTTATGGCCCTCAAAGGGAACCTGCGCGATTTTTCCACAACGCAACTACTAAACCTCATAAACCTGGCGCGAAAAACAGGGACATTGACGATCCAGAACAACAATGAACTGGCTCAGATGTCCTTCCGCGAAGGCAAACTCATTTATGCCTTCATGGGCGAGGAAACAGAAAACCACCTGGCACAAATCCTCTACAGCGCCGGCAAACTGTCCGAAGAGCAAGCACGCCTGATCCAGACCAGAGCCAGAGGAACCAGTGACAAACAGCTAGGCCACATGCTTATCCAGCGAGGTCACATTACCCAAAGTGACATCATCCAAAGCGTGCGGCACAACATCCTGGACACAGTCTACAAACTCTTCACCTGGGCCGAAGGGCTTTTCCGCTTCGACGCCAACAACTTGCCATCTCCAGGGCATATCACCATTCCAATCGATTTGGAAAGTGTCATCATGGAGGGGAGCCGCCGCCTGAAAGAATGGGAGATTCTTCAGGAAGAGTTACCCGATCTAGATATTTCGCTGCGCTTCACCGACCGCCCAGACGCCCGACTGCGCAACATCAATCTGACTGTTGAAGAGTGGCGCGTCGTCTCTTTCGTCAACCCGCGCAACACCATTCGTCAGATTGCGCGAGCGAACAACCTCAGCGACTTTGAGATTCGGCGCATTGTCTATGGTATGCTGCAAGCCGGGCTGGTTGAAATTGTCCAGCAGCCAAAAGCGCCCCCCCCTGCACCGCCGGCAGCCCCCACCCGGCAACCTGTGGCTCAAGAAGCATCCCGAGAGATCGAGCAGCAGTCACCATCCGTGAAACGCTCCATCGTCGTCCGACTGATTGACCGGATCCGTGGTTTGTAAAGCAGCCTCAGATTCACAATCACTTACCCACAAGAGGGCACATCGTACCTATGCAAGCAGTAAAAATGGTCATCACCGGTCCGTTTTCCGCGGGCAAAACCCAGTTTATCGGCTCAATCAGCGAGATTGACGTCGTCTCTACCGAACGCCGCATCACCAGCAGCGCTGAACAAATCAAAGAGACGACAACCGTGGCGATGGACTTCGGCCGCATTACAGTTGGTGACGATCTGGTGCTATACCTGTTCGGTACGCCGGGGCAACGGCGCTTCGACTTCATGTGGGACATCCTGTCCCAAGGTATGCTCGGATTTGTGGTAATGGTGGACAGTACCAAACCGGAAACATTCCGCGAGGCAAAACGGGTACTGGAAACGTTTGAAAGCTATGCGGCAACCCCATACGTCGTAGCTGCCAACAAGCAAGACCTGGAAGACGCCTGGGAGCCAGAAGATTTGCGCATTATTCTGCGTCTGCGGCCGGAAATAAAAATTCTACCTTGTGTGGCCAATGACAAAGAAAGCGTCAAGAATGTGTTGTTAGAATTGCTTTACTCGATATTAGACGAGCTAGATAAGAACGAATCCACCTGATTCTTGTTGTTTAACGATTCATTTACCTGTCCTTAACTTGCTTTTCACAGTCTAAAAGCCGGGCAAATGCTACTATCAGCACATGTATTCGCCCAATGTCACTGTATTATGACATGATAGCTCGCGTATTCAGGTGGACTGCCATCCTTTTTACGCCGAGGCACTTGCCGTAATCATTGCCAAAAATCTATCGGGCGGCATAGGGGCTGATGTGAGTTCTATCGTCACTGAACAGGGCCTTCTACATTATGAGTCTATCGGTCGCGGGCAGCCGGTTATCCTGTTACATGGCTGGATAAATTCCTGGGATGTCTGGCGCGACTCGATGATCGCCCTGGCGCAAACGAGAACGTATCGGGTGTACGCGCTCGATTTCTGGGGGTTTGGCGACTCGGCCAAAGGCCCCCGAACCGAACCCTCAACTTTCCGTGTTTCCAGCTACGTGGATATGGTCCACCAATTTATGAATACGCTTGGGGTGCAAACAGCGCCCATTTTCGGCCATTCGATGGGAGGGACGGTGGCTTTGCAGATGGCGCTGGCGCATCCGGAACGGGTGGAGAAAGTCGCCGTTGTGGGGTCGCCTATTTTGGGCAGCTCACTGAATCCGTTCTTGCGCCTGGCCGGATACGGTTCCATCGCCCGGCTTATCTGGCGTTATCCGATTATTTTGCATTCTATCATGCGTATTTTGTTGGCTAAAGATTCTAAGAAGGTGCGGCAAATGATCTCCCGCGACGTGCAGCGCACGACTATTGAATCCTTCTTTCGCAGCATAGGTGATTTGCGGGATACAGACCTTCGGGAGGCTTTGCCTACGCTTGGGTTGCCCATGTTGGGTATTTATGGCGTCTACGATAACATTGTGTCACCGGCAAATGCCGATTTGCTCAACCAAAGTACGCATGATACGCAAATTACCATGATGCAGCACTCTCGCCATTTCCCGATGATTGATGAGTCTGAATTATTTTTGCAGACGTTACATGGCTTCCTGAAGAATGGAGAAGCGCAGCCTGTGGCGCAACAGGTTACAGGAGCAAGGTAATCAGACAATGCACTACCCAGTTCAGGAAGCGGAGGAGTTTTTTTACCCCAACAAGATGGGGCGTATTGTGCTGACGGCCATGGAGGAGATCATGGGGCGGCACGGTGTGAATGCCATCTTGAATCTGGCGCATTTGCATCATCTGGTTGATGCTTACCCGCCTAATAACCTGGAGTTGGGGTTTACGTTTAGCGAGTTCAGCGCTATCCAGCATACGTTGGATGACATGTATGGCGTGCGTGGTGGGCGGGGTCTGGCGATGCGCGCCGGCCGAGAGACGTGGCGGTTGGCATTGAAAGAGTTTGTCCCGGTGCTGGGCATTAGTGATCTGGCGATTCGCGCATTGCCTTTAGGGATTAAATTAAAAATCGGCCTGGACGTGTTTGCTCAAACGTTGAACAAGTTTAGCGACCAGCGAGTGCGCCTCGGTGAAGATCATCGAGGGTTTTTGTGGATTATTGAGCGCTGCCCAATTTGCTGGAACCGTACGTCCAGCCAACCGTGCTGCCATCTGGCGGTGGGGTTGCTGGAACAATCGCTGGATTGGGTGAGCAAGGGGCGTCGGTTCCGGGTAGAGGAAGTCTCCTGTATCGCCCAAGGAGATGAAACGTGTACGATTGTTATCTCCAAAAAGCCTATTGTTTGATCGGATGTTGTAGTTATGCGCCGAATCATTTTAACGGAAACGACCCACATTCACCCATTTAATGAGCCTGCACGCGACCTGAGGGTGCAGAATAAGCCGCTCTGGCTGTGGCAGCGGGATTTGCTGACACCATATACAACGGAGGAGCGAGAGTATCCAGACTGGCAGACTGCCTATCGCTTTGAAGAAGAAGCGGTGGAGTGTCTGGTACATCGTGATAATTTGTTTTTTAACCAGGAGTTGATCAGCGAGTTTATTACGCGGGCGCGTAACGGCCGTCGGCCTGTCCGGTTGGCGTTTAGTGCGGATGACCCGGCTATCACTGCGCACGTTAGACCAATGACAAACTCCCTCTTCCAAAAAGACAACCTGCTCCTGGCGGAACTGTGGTATCTGCCCAAAGGGCTTTCGCAAAGTGTAGAAGCGGAGCCACTGGTCATGGACACGGAACCGTTGGAGCGCGGTTATTACCACGTGCCGCCTTATATGGCGACAGAATTTGGCGACCTGGTCTACCAATTACCGCGCAAGGCGTTTGTGCTGATCGAAAATTGGGTTCACATCTTTATCGCCGACATCCTCTTCGGGGTTTTTGCGCGTGGCGCCTTTTTTGAGAGCAACATCAGCGCCGATTGGAAGCTAAAGCTCAAGATATTGTATCGCTCGCTACTGGAACAAAAACACGTGTTGTCCAATTCTGAGATGGTCAAGATTGGGAAGAACGTGAGCATTGATTCCTCAGCCATTATTCACGGCCCAACGGTGATCGGCGACAACGTCAACATCGGGGCAGGCGCGGTGATTGACAACTGCACGATTGGCAGCAACGTCACAGTCTCGCAGGGTTGCCAGTTGATGCTGAGCGTGGTGAGCGATGGCTGCTTTTTGCCGTTTCGTACCTCTTTGTTCATGACGACTATCATGGAAAACAGCATGATAGCGCAAAATAGCTGCCTGCAATTATGTGTGATTGGGCGGGATTCGTTTGTTGGGGCGGGCACGACGTTCACCGACTTCAATATCTTGGGCGGGCCGCTGCGTACGCTGAATAACAAGGATGGGCAGCTGAAGCCGACCAATATGTTGGTTTTGGGTGGCTGCGTTGGGCATCATTGCCGCCTTAGCTCTGGGTTGATAATTTACGCGGCGCGCACGATTGAATCTGACGTGGTGCTATTGGCGTCGGAACAGAGGAAATTTATTACCAAGAATGTGTCGTTTGAGGAGAGCGATCATTATTCTTTTGAGAGTAAATATCCTTATCCCCGGCTCTATCCCCGTCCGGACGAGACGTAATGGAATTGGGGACAGATATACCATTGAAAGCTGTGGTGGGAATTGGATAGACTCTTGGGTATGGAAGATTCATTTGCCTTTATCATTCATCCGATTGACCCGCAGCGCGACGTGGCGCGTAAGTATCCGGCGTTGGGGAAGCTGCCTGTCTGGCTGATTGATTTTTTGTCGCTATTTTTCCCGCCTGTTTATATTTCGGAAATTGAAGGGGTGCAATCGGCGTATAACGGCCGTTGCCTGCAAGGTTGGTTTATCGCCTGCCCCCTCACCCCCCGGCGCATGATGAGCCTGCCCCCGGCCATCGTCTACAAGAAAATCATCCAAACTGGCCGTCTGACCGAAAAACTAGGGGCGCGCATCCTCGGCCTCGGCGCCTTCACCTCCGTTGTCGGCGATGGCGGGCTAACTGTTGCCCAGGCCCTAAACGTCCCCGTCACCACCGGCGACAGCCTGACCATCGCCATGGCCGTCTCCGCCATCCGGCAAGCGGCCGAGACAATGGCCATCCCCTTAGAGAGCGCCACCATCGCCATCGTCGGGGCTACCGGGGCAATCGGGACAGTTTGCGCCCAACAACTCGCTCCTCAGGCGCGCGAGATGATTTTGATTGGTCGGCAGCCAGAAAAGCTGGACGGAGTGGCCGAACTCGCCCGACAGGCTGGCGCGCAGCGCTTACAGACCACCGACCAGATCAGCGCCCTCACCCAGGCGCATCTCATCATCACCGTCACCAGCGCCGTAGAGGCCATCATCGAACCACAACACTTGCGGCGCGGCGCCATCGTCTGCGACGTAGCCCGTCCGCGTGACGTATCGCGCCAGGTTGCAGCGCAACGCCCGGACGTGCTGGTGATTGAGGGCGGCATGGTCAAAGTACCGGGAGCGGTGAACTTCAATTTCAACTTCGGTTTTCCACCACAAATGGCATATGCTTGCATGGCCGAGACAATGGCGCTGGCTCTGGAACAACGATACGAATCATACACCCTCGGCAAAGAGATCAAATTGTCACAAGTGGAGACAATTGATAAAATCGCAGGCAAGCACGGCTTTGAATTGGGAGGTTTTCGCAGCTTTGAACGTGCCATTACCGAGTCTGAGATCGCCCAAATCAAAGCACACGCCAGGCAACTGGCTGCCGTAAATGCCTGATTCATCAGAGAGCATCACACTGGCATTGCACCGCTCTAAATGCCAGTTATCAAGGGAAAAGCTATGAGCAACGGCCGAATCTTAATTGTTGAAGATGATTACGACATCTCGAATATGCTGCGGATTTTCTTCACGAATGAGGGATACCAGGTAGAAATCGCTGCCAGAGGGAGCGATGCGCTGGATAAATGCCGCAAAAAGCTGCCAGACCTGATCGTCCTGGACATTATGTTGCCAGACATGGACGGCTACGACGTCTGCCTCGCTTTGCGCAAAACCACCCGAACCAGCCACATCCCCATCATTTTCCTCACGCAGAAAGATGAGCGCAGCGACCGGATTCGCGGGTTGGAATTAGGGGCTGATGATTACATCACCAAACCATTCGATATTGAAGAATTGAAACTACGGGTTCGCACGGCGATTCGGACTCACCAACGGCTGAACATGACCAACCCGACCACTGGTCTGCCGAGCAGCCGTCTGATTGAAGAACAGCTTCGCACCCTGATGCGCGCCAACAACTGGACTTATATTCAGATTGGCATTGACAACCTGGGGCCGTTTAACGACAAATACGGTTTTGTGGCTGGCGATGAGGTGCTGCGGTTTGGCGCTTATTTGCTCAACGAGGTTGACGACGAACTAGGCACGTTGGATGATTTTATCGCCCATCCGGGTGGGGATACTTTTGTGCTGATCACGCTGAGCGATAACGTGCCAGCTCTCGTTGAGAAGTTGCGCCAACGCTTTAGCGAAGAGGTTCTGGCGCATTATGATTTTATGGACCGCGAACGCGGAGCGGTGGAACTGGCCGATGGCCTCCTGGCTCCATTTATGAGCCTGTCTATGGGCGTGGTTTCGGCCAAGACTCAGCGTTTTGCCGACATCCGTGAGATTACTGAAACGGCCGCTGAATTGCGCCGCCTAGACCAGGGGAAGCAGGCACGGTAGACCTCGTCTGCTACCCCGCTCTCCCACCCAAGCAAGTACCTGCTCAGGTATTACACGAGACATGGAGAAGGAATTGACCTCAGCCGCTGCGTGGGCAGTTTTGGACCACCTTAAAGAGGGCGTCATCTTGTCGGAGGCTGATGGGCGTATCCTTCATCTTAATCCGGCCGCCCGACGCTTATGTGGTGCCGAGGCCAGCTATCTGGCCGAAATTCCTGCCCTGGCCCCTGTCTGGGAGGAGTTGAGGCATGCACCGGCGGAGGCTGTGGTTGTTTTGGCCAACGGCCGTTCTCTCTCCTGCCACTCCTTCCCCTATCCAACCGATGGGGCTGAATGGGTCCAAATCCTCCTGGACCCCCTTCATCCTCAAGAAACCAGCCTCAGCCCAGAATTCGAAGCCCTCTACAACCTCACCCAAGAACTCTCCGGCCAGCTCGAAGAAGAAACCATCATTCAACTGGTCGGTGAACAGATGGTCCTGGCCAGCGCGGCCACCGGGTACACCGCCTACCGCTGGCAGCCGCAAGAAGGCTGCCTGGTGGTGCAACAAGATCAACCGTCGGCGGCCCAGGCGGTTACCCAAGCCACCGGTGCGCTCATCCCGATCCCGGACGATCATGCCATCCGGCAACTGCTCGACAACCAGGAACCGGTCCATTTCACCAGGTTAGAGGCTGAAGATACGCCACCAGCCCTGCCCTGCCTCTGGCTCGATGTGCGCCAGCCGTTCAGCGAGGCCTATTTCCCACTCGTCGTCTCCGACGAGACTATCGCCCTGATCCAACTGATCCGGCAGGGGACAGAAACCGGACTGACCTCGGCGGAGATGCGTCTGCTCGCTGCTCTGGCCGACCAGGGCAACGCCGCGCTGCAAAGCGCTTTCATCTTCCAAGACACTTACGAACGAGAGCAATTTTATAACGCCCTCGGCAGTGTCAGCATGGCCATCAATTTCACTCTGGAACAGCAGACGCTGCTAAATCTGATTTGCGCCGAGAGCTTACGCATCTTCGATGTGGATGGGGCCTACATCTGGCAAGCGACCGAAGACCAGTTTATCGGCAGCGCCGCAAAAGGGTTTAATGAAGAGGGTTTTGTCGAGGCAACCGTATCTGTTTCGGACCAGGAAGCCTTTGTAACAACCGTCGCCCGCGCCGGCCATGCTATGTTCATCAACCATTTGCCGCAGGCAACGGCCGTTTCCCTCCATCTCCCCCAGCGAGAACTGGTCCAGGCCGCCCTCGGTGTCCCACTGGAAAAAGAAGGGCGCGTCATCGGCGTCTTGGTCCTGGTTGACACACAAAACCCCAACCGCTTCAGCCATAAACACGTCACCCGCGCCACCATTTTTGGCGTTCAGGCAGCCATCGCCCTGCAAAACGCCCGCTTCTTTGAAGAATTGCGCCGTTTCAACGAAGAGCTAGACCTGCGCGTTGCCGAACGCACCCGCGCTCTACACGAAGAAAGCAATCGCGTCAAAATCCTTCTGCGCATTACCTCCGAACTCTCCGCCAGCCTCGATCAGGACCGCGTTCTGAACCAGGCGCTCCACCTGGTCAACGAGGTCGCCAATGCCACCCAGGGCGTCATCCTGCTAGTAGACCCGGAAACCGACCAATTTGTGTTCCGCGCAGCGCTCGGCCTGGAGCGGCCCATTCCGCCACGCGGCATCGCCACCGGCATGAAACAGCACGAAGGACTGGCCGGCTGGATCATCGAAAACCGCTCAGCCGTTATCGTCAACGACACCAGCGCCGACCCCCGCTGGCTAGACCGGCCAGAGAGCAGCGACCACCGCGCCGTCCTCGGCGTGCCGCTCATCTCCAACGAAGAGGTTATCGGGGCGATGATGCTCTTCCATTCGCAGACCGGCGCATTCACCATGCAGCAGCTTGACCTGGTAGAAGCAGCCGCTATTCAGGTGGCCAACGCCATCAACAACGCCAACCTTTACCTGCTCATCCGCGACCAGGCCGAACGGCTCGGCCGCCTGCTGCACGCCGAGCAAATTGAAACCGCCAAGAACCAGGCCATTCTGGAAAGTATTGCCGATGGCGTGCTGGTAGCCGACAGCAACAGCAAAATCATCCTGGGCAATAAACCGGCCAGCCTTATTCTGGACATCCCGCGCGAACGGCTTATCGGCAAATCTATCGCTGACCTGCTCAACCTGTACGGCCATTCCAGCGACTCCTGGAGCAAAACCATTGATAAGTGGGCGCACAACTCCAACCCCGCAGCGAGCCTGGAATATCTGGCCGACCAGTTGACCATTGAAGAGAAGGTCGTTAGCGTCCACCTGTCGCCAGTCGTCGCCGGCCGTCAATTTTTTGGCACGGTCTCTATCTTCCGCGACATCACGAAGGAAGTGGAAGTGGACCGGCTCAAGAGCGAGTTTGTCTCCACCGTCTCCCACGAGCTACGCACGCCGATGACCTCGATTAAGGGATACGCCGACCTGATGCTGATGGGGGCGGCCGGAACCATGACGCCGCCGCAGGCCCGCTATCTGAAAGTGATCAAAAACAACGCCGACCGGCTTCACATGCTGGTCAATGATTTGCTGAACATCTCCCGGATCGAAACCGGCAAAGTCACCCTGGACTTACGGCCGTTAGACGTGCCGCAGGTCATCGAGCAAGTGGTGGAAGGGCATTTGCGTGGCCGCATCCAACACGAGCAGAAAAATCTCGAAGTATCTACCGACATTGAGCCTTCGTTGCCATTGGTCAATGCTGATCATGCGCGGGTGACGCAAATCCTGACCAATCTGATTGACAACGCCTTCAACTACACGCCGGAGGATGGCACAGTCCATTTAAGTGTCCGCAAAAATGGGGGCTACGTCTTTATCAGTGTCAAAGACAGCGGGATTGGGATTTCAAAAGAAAATCAGGGGCGCATTTTTGACCGGTTTTTCCGCAGCGAAGATGAGCAAGTGCAGGCCGTGCCGGGCACGGGCCTGGGCTTATCTATTGTGCGCAGCCTGATTGATATGCACGGTGGGAAATTGCAGGTAGAAAGCGTCTTGGGTGAAGGGAGTACGTTTACGTTTAATTTGCCCATCGTCATGGAACAGCATGATCCTACTAAATCATGATGTCTGGCAAGAGAGAGTAGCATGATAAGAATTTTAGTCGCAGAAGACGATCAGGATATACGAGACCTCATCGTTCTGACGTTGCAATTTAACGGGTTTGAGGTGAATAGCGTCGAAAATGGGGCGTTGGCGGTGGAAGCAGCGCAAAACGGCCGTTATGACCTCATCCTCATGGATGTCCGCATGCCCCGCATGACCGGCTACGAAGCCTGTCGTCGCCTCAAGGAAATTGACAGCACCAGCAACATCCCCGTCATCTTCCTCTCCGCCAAAGGGCAAGACGCTGAAATTCAGACCGGCCTGGACGCCGGAGCGCAGCAATACGTTCTTAAACCCTTCGCTCCAGACGAACTTATTAGCACCATCAACAAGGTATTGGACCAGCGCTAATCGTTATTTATTCTGACGCATGAGCATCACCACTGTAGGCAACCACCTGATTCACTACGAAGTCCTGGGCCGAGGCGAGCCAATGATCTTTATTCATGGCTGGCTCGGTTCCTGGCGCTATTGGTGGTCCTCCATGCAAGCGTTGTCCTCCAAGCATCGCGCCTTTGCCTTCGATTTGTGGGGGTTCGGCGATTCCAGCAAAGCCAGCCCCAGCTATTCCCTCCCCGCCTACGTGGAGATGATAGATCAGTTTATCAACCAGTTGGGCATTATGAAACCGGTCAAACTGGTCGGGCACGCTCTAGGCGCGGTCGCCGCCCTGAAATACACCACCCTCTATCCTGACAGCGTGGACAAACTGGTGATGGTCGCGCTGCCGGTAGAAGGCTCTACCATTGAGCCGCGCCTGCTTGACTCCGACCCGATGTCTATCCTGAAGGCTCTGGGCAAAGCGAACAGCTACCAGGAAATAGATACTGAGGTGCGGAAAACGGACCAGTTGGCGATGAATCATCTGGCCGGGCAGATTGCTGGCTTGAATCTGGCAGCCGACCTGGCTAACTGTTCCCGGCCGTCGCTGCTGATTTTTGGCGATCAAGATTCAGTGGTCCGACCACCGGTCGGCGATTATGCCCAGTTCCGTAAAACGGTGAACAATCGCTATGCTGTCAACCTGGAAAGCTGCCATCATTTCCCCATGTTGCAGGAGAAGGCAGTGTTCAATCGCCTGCTGATGGACTTTTTCCTCTCCGAAAACCCGGACGATCTGGCCCCGAAAGAGTATTGGCAGCGCCGCGTCCGCTGATTAACGCCCCCCCTTGTTCAGACGATTGGGAAATCGAATGATGCTTCTTAACCGCTTCCGCTGGTGGCTACTTCTGTTGGCAGGCGTTTTTTTGCTGCCAGGGTGCGCTGGGGAAACGGCCGTTTCCCCCACCCCCACCGCACTGCCAGCCACCGCTACCCTCCCCGTTTCGCCCACGGCCACCCAACCCCCTACGGCGACCATCACCCCATACCCCAGCGCCACCGCGACGGCTACGCCATCGGCCACGCCTGCGCCAACAGCCACCCCCACCATCACCCCCACCCCCGAACCGACCATCAGCGGACTCCTCGGCCCGGACAACTTTCCGGCCAACGTCAACCCGCTGACCGGCGAGACAGTGCGCAACCCGGCTATCCTGGCAAGACGGCCGTTAGCCATCAAAATCTCCAACGCCCCCGCCCTGGTCCGCCCCCAGGCTGGCCTCAGCCGTGCCGACCTGGTCTTTGAGCATCTGGTGGAGGCTGGCTTTACTCGCTTCACGGCCGTTTTCTACAGCCAGGACGCCGACCCCATCGGCTCGGTGCGCAGCGGGCGGCTGATTGACCTGGAAATCCCGCGCATGTACGACGCCGCCTTCGCCTACTCCGGCTCCGTCGGCCCGGTGCGGCTGATGTTTCAGGAGAGCAGCTTCTTCGACCGGCTGATCACCATTGATTTTGGGCATGGCGGCTTCTACCGGGTAGACAACCCCGCCCTGCCCCGCGACCATACGCTCTTCACCGATACGGCCCGCCTGCGCTACCTGCTCGACGAGCGCGGCGAGAATACGCCCCCGCAGCTACCAAGCGGCATGACCTTCCGCGCCGAACCAATCAGCCCCGGCGAACCGGCGAGCGCCCTGGCGCTCCGCTATCCGGCGACCAACATCAACTGGTTCTACGACCGGGGAAACGGCCGTTACCTGCGCTGGACCGACGGCCAACCCCACCTGGACGCCAACACGGAGGGGCAACTCAGCTTCAAAAACATCATCGTCCTCGCCGCCCACCACCAGGAGACGAACATTATCGAGGACACCGGCGGCAATTATTCCATCCAGATTCAGATTTGGGGCGAGGGTCCGGTCTCCATTTTCCGCGATGGGCAGCGCTTCGACGGCCGTTGGCAGCGCCACGATCCCGACCAGATGTTGACCTTCTATGACGAAAACGGCCGTTCCCTCCCCCTCGCCCCCGGCCCCAGCTTCTTCCAAATTGTCCCCCTGGGCTTTGACGGCTTACAAGTTACGCCGTAAGATACTGTAACCGTTGACAATTGACAGTTGACAGTTGACAGTTGACAGTTGGTAGTTGGTAGTTGGTAGTTGGTAGTTGGCAATTGACAATTGACAATTGCCTCCCCCTTTTTCCTGGAGGACCTATGAGCAGTTTCAGATTTCTGGCCTGGCCCACCGAATTCCGTACCATCACCCAATACTTCGGAGCAAACCCGCAGAATTACACCCAGTTTGGTCTGCCCGGCCACGAGGGCATAGACATCATGGCCCCGATGGGCAGCAAGGTGTTCGCTGTCGCGCCGGGCACAGTGCGCATGGTCTACAACCAGGAGACCGGCCACAATTACGGCCGCCACCTCCGCCTCGAACATGCCGACGGCTACGAAACCATCTACGCCCACCTGGAATCCATCGCCGTCTCCGTCGGGCAGCAAGTCGAGGCCGGCGCGCTGCTCGGCCGGGCCGACAACACCGGCAACAGCTTCGGCTCACATCTCCACCTCACCCTGAAAAAGCGAGACACCACCCAGGGCAATTGGCCCAATAACATCATTGACCCCACCCCTTACCTGCTGCCCCTGCTCGGCTTTGTCCGGCCGGCCGGACCCTACACCAGCGGATTTGCCTACGCCGACGGCCTGACCATCGCCAATGATTCTCTGGCCCAGGCCAACTTCGGCGGCATCAACCTGCGCCAGACCCCCAGCATCAATGGCCCCCTGATCGATCTCGTCCCCTCCGGCACGATCATGATCATCACCGGCGAGCGGCAAGGCAGCTACTATCCGGTTCTGGTCCCCACCTCTGCTCTGAGCAACGCCCAACCGCCCGCCCCGCCGCCACCGCCTCCGCCCCCACCCGGCGCTCCGCCGCAGCAAGTGGATGGCTGGGCCTTCGCCAGCTACCTCACCCGAAGCAGCAACAACGAAGCCATCGTCGGCCAGTATGGGATCAACCTGCGTACCGCGCCCAACCGCACCGCGCCCAACATGGGACTGCTCGGCGGCGGGAGCCGCGTGACCATCCTCGGCGGGCAGCAGGGAGAATACCTGCCAGTGCGTGCCCGCCTCAGCGACTTCATCGGCCCGGTAGACATCCCCAACGTGCCGCCGATCATCAGCCCGGAACCAGCCCCACCCCCCTCCGATTTGCTATTGACCTGGGCCTGGACCAACAACCTGGTTTTTGCCGACGAGGCGGTGATCGCTGGGCGTTATGGCCTGAATTTGCGCAATCGGCCGAACGCCAGCAGCGTCCGGCTCGGTTTGTGGCGCGAGGGCGGGCGCGGCACGGTCGCGGGCAAGGCGCGGGGCGAATATACGCCGGTCTGGGTGCGCAAGATAGACATCACCGACCTGCTGGCCCCGCTGCCGGCCATCGAGCAGCCGGAGCCGCTGCCGGGCACGCCGCCCCCGCCCCCGCCAGAACCGATTCAGGATACCACACCCGGCTGGGCCTTTACGACGGGGATGGTGGTTTCGGGCGCAACGGCCGTTGCCGGACCCTATGGCCTCAATTTGCGCGAAGCCCCCCGGCGCGACGCCGCCAACAAAGGCTTCATCCCGCCCAACGCCCCGCTCATCGTCGTTGGCGCGCCGCAGGGGGAGTACACCCCGGTGCGCGTGGACGACCTGATCTTGCAGCCCCCCATCGGCACGACGCCCCCCGCACCCGGCCAACCGCCGATCATCAACCCCGACCCGGAGCCGCTCGGTCACGCCCGCATGGGCCTGCACGCCTCGGCCGACCCGGACATCAGCCAGGCGGAGGTGCAGGAGTTTCTGGATATGCGCCCCGGCGTCATCAAATTGCTCTCCCACCACAACCCGGAGGGGGTGGGCAAACTGGTGCGCGCCTTCCCCGACGGCGTGAAATGGATCGTCCGCCCCTTCCTCGATTTTGGCGGGCGGCAGATCAGCCCGCAGCAGTTCTTCACCGACACCATCAACCCCACCCGGCGCACGATGAATCTGCTCCGGGGTAAGGAGGTGGTGCTGGAACTGCACAACGAGCCAAATTTGCGGCCGGAAGGCTTGTTCAGCAGTTGGGCGGATGGGGCCGGTTTTGCCCGCTGGTGGCTGGAATTGTTCCGCCTCTATCGCCAGGCGTTCCCTGGCGTGCCGATTATTTACCCAGGGCTGTCGCCGGGAACGGCCGTTACCAACCTCAAGCAAGACCACATCCAATTTATCGAAGCCAGCCGCGCCGCCGTTGAAGCGGCCGACGGCCTGGGCGTCCACATCTACTGGTCCAACGTCCACCCGATGGCCTGGGGCCTCAACGTGCTGGACGACTACATCTCCCGCTTCCGCTACAAACCAATTTGGGTGACAGAAGCGAGCAACAACAAAGCGGGCACACCGGTCCACGTCAAAGCAACCCAATACATCGAATTCTGGCAAGCGCTGCAAAGTCGCCCCACCGTACAAGGCGTCACCTACTTCGTCGCCTCATCCATCAACCCCGACTTCAAAGAAGAGGTCTGGGTCGGGCGCGGCATCGGCCGCCTTGTCGGTCGGCGGTAAATGGGAGATGGGGAGATTGGAGATTGGCTCAATCTCCCAATCTCCAATCTCCACCTTCTAACTCCATGACCTTCCACCACCTCCCCCCCCGCGACCAACTGGTCGCCATCATGAATCGCATCTACCAGAATGGGATGACCACCCTCAGCGGCGGCAATCTTTCCCTGCTGGACGCGGCGGGCGACCTCTGGATCACGCCCGCCGGTGTAGACAAAGGGCGTCTCGGCGGCGCGGATATGATGCGCGTCGGGGCGGATGGCGCGATCAGCGGGCCACACCGCCCCTCGTCAGAACTGCCCTTTCATCGCGCCATCTATCAACGCCGCCCTGATGTGCGGGCTATCGTCCACGCCCATTCTCCGGCCCTGGTCTCCTTCAGCCTGGCTCGCCAGACACCGGACACCCGCCTGCTCCCCTCCGCAGGAGTGATTTGCGGCCAGGTCGGGTACGCCCCTTACGCCCTAACCGGCAGCGAGGCGCTGGGCGAAGCCATCGCCGCCGCCTTCGCCGCCGGAAATGATTGTGTGATGTTGGAGAATCATGGGGTGGTGACGGCCGGCCGGGATTTGCTCGAAGCGTTCCACCGGCTGGAAACGCTGGAACTGTGCGCCCAAACGATCATCCGGGCCAGGACGGCCGGTGATCTGCATTCTCTAAACGCGGTCGAGCTAAACCGGGCGCTGGAGCCATCCCCCCCACTGCCGGAATTCCACCCGGCTCCGCCCGACGACCGGGAGCAAGCCCTGCGCCAACAAATCGTGGCGATGACCGGCCGGGCCTATGACCGGCGGCTGATGGGTGGCCGCCAGGGGACGGTCTCGCTGCGGCTGGACGACCAGAGCTTCCTCATCACCCCGGACGACCGGGACCGGCATCTGCTGCTGGCCGATGAGGTGGCGCTGGTGTCCGCCGGGCGCTGCGCGGCGGGCCGACAGCCCGGCCGTCTGGCGCGGCTGCACCAGGCAATTTACACGGCGCAGCCCGACGTGCAGTGCGTGATGACGGCGCAAAGCCCTTACGCCACTGCCTATGCGCTGGCAGAAGCCCGCTTCGATTCGCGCACCATCCCGGAGAGCTACATCATGCTGCGGGCTGCGCCGCTTGTCCCCTTCGCTGGTCGTCCTGGGGCGGAGGCTGAGGTGGCGGCGCTGGTGTCTTTGCAACGGCCGTTGCTGCTGTTGGCCCATGAGGGAGTGCTGGCGGTGGGCAGCAGCGTCTTAAACGCCTTCGACCGATTGGAGGTGATGGAGTTTAGCGCGCGGTCGTTGTTGGAAACGGCCGTTGTCGGCCCCCTCATCCCCATTGGCGACGCCGAAATCCGCGAATTGGAGCAGGTCTTTCACCTGACCTGATGAGCCAGATTTTCCTGTTGCCGGGGAGTCCATTTCGGCTAAAATAGTTGACGTAGCAACAATCCACTCGCTTTAGTCCCACAACCACATAAATGAGGTGAAAGATGCGCCCTAAGGTCTTCCGCGTTGCTCTTCTTCTGGTCATTCTGGCAGCTTTGCTTGGCTCTGTACTCATGTGGGTGCAGCCAGTCTTTGCCGCTGCTGGCATCTTTGAATCTTACGTCGTTCTCAACAACACCTATTACGATGCCGGCGCAAGTACCGGTAACCCAGACTTTCATGGTCAAAATCTGGGCACGTTTGTCCCTGGGTCCGTTCCTCTCACCCTCAGCGGCGGGGAAGTGAAGACGTATAAAAACAACAGCACCGATGTTACCGGCGCACGCCTTTACTATCGCGTTTATCCGCTGGGCGGCTCTGGGGGAAATTTTACGGAAGTCAACCTTCCCTTTGCCGAAGACTTGGGTTGGGATAGCGGCAGCTTCAACCAAAAATGGGCTACCACCAGCGCCAATATTGACCTGCTGAATGGCTTGAGCGACGGCAACTACACGCTGGAGCTTTACTATGAGGCCAGCACCAACGGTGTCAATGAAGCCCCTATCGTCTACGATAGCAACGGCGGCGCTAATTACAGCGCCACCTTCACTGTCGCTTCTTCTATTACCCTCAGCGACGCCCGCGCCATGTGGCTGGACGCCACCACCTTCGCCTGGAATGGGGTAGCCGGCAGCAGCTACAAACTGCTCTACGACCCGGATGGCGGGATGGTTCCCGGTGTGGCCGGGGCGACTGCCTGCGCTTTTCCGCTGACCGTCCCTTGCTATGTCTCGTTGAACCAAAGCGGCACGGTCTCCGGATTCATCAAGAACCCCAACGCCACCGGCCTGGTTCACCTGACCAACAGCCTGACGAATGATCAGGCGAAGGAGTTGCTGCGGGGGCAAACGGCCGTTGCCAGCTACGACAACAGCAATACCCTCCTCCAACTCAGCGGCGTACAAATCCAAAGCGTCCTCGACCACCTCTACGTAGACTACGGCACGGCCAAAGACGCGCTCCTCGGCGTCACCTACAGCGGCAATGCGCCCACCGTGCGCGTTTGGGCGCCCACCGCCCAATCCGTCACCCTGCGCCGCTACGCCACTTCCACCGGCGCGGAAGTTGGCAACCAGCTCATGACCTTTGATCCGGCCAGTGGCGTTTGGAGCGCGACCGGTGACAGCAGTTGGAACCGCCAGTTCTACCTTTTCGATGTGCAGGTCTACGTGCCTAGCCTGGGCGTCGTCACCAACAACCTCGTCACCGACCCCTATTCGGTCAGTCTGTCTACCGACAGCCTGCGCTCCCAATTCGTCAACCTGGACGATACCGACCTGAAACCGACCAACTGGGACAGCTACGCCAAACCCGCCCTCGCCAACTTCGAGGACATCACCATCTACGAGATGCACGTGCGCGACTTTAGTATCAATGACAGCACAGTGGCGCAGACAGACCGGGGGACTTATGTGGGGTTCACTTATGATGGGCAAAACGGCCGTCCCGGACCCTCCAACGGCATGGCCCACCTCCTCGCCTTACAAGAGGCCGGGCTGACCCACGTCCACCTGCTGCCCGCCTTCGACATCGCCACCGTGCCGGAAGCCAACGTGCCGCGTACTGTGTGGCCCAACCCTACCGGTTTCGGCCGTAACGCTGAAGACCAACAAAATGCTATCGCCGCAAACCGCGCCGCCGACGGCTTCAACTGGGGCTACGACCCCTTCCACTTCGGCGTACCCGAAGGTAGCTACAGCACCGACCCCGACGGCGAACAGCGCATCCTGGAGTTCCGCGAAATGGTGCAAGTCCTCAACCAAAACGGGCTGCGCGTGGTGATGGATGTGGTCTACAACCATACGGCCGCTTCCGGCCAATGGGACAAATCGGTGCTGGATAAAGTCGTCCCCGGCTACTACCACCGCTACACGGCCACCGGCACGCTCTACACCGACTCCTGCTGCGACGACACCGCCAGCGAATACGCCATGTTCGAGAAGCTGATGATTGACACTCTCGTCCGCTTCGCCACCGACTACAAAGTGGACGGCTTCCGCTTTGACCTGATGAACTTCCACACCCGGCGCAACATGCTCAACGTCCAGAGCGCCATCGCCGCCGTAGACCCCGACATCTACCTTTATGGCGAAGGCTGGACCTTCGGCTCGGCGCAGCACAAAGGGTTCACCGACTGTACAAACGGCTGGTGCTTCGCCGACAAATACAACATGGGCGGCGCGGGCATCGGCCTCTTCAACGACATCATCCGCGACGCGGCCCACGGCGGCTACAGCCAGGATTCGCTGCAAATTCGCAAACAAGGCTTCATCAACGGCCTCAGCTACGATTGGAATGGCTACGAATACGCCAATCGTTTCCAGAGCGATTTACACACCAGCATGAACATTTTGCGCTCTGGCCTCCGCGCCAGCGGCGCCGATTGGAGCGGCGCGGGCGGCCCCTTCGCCGCCGACCCGCAAGAGTCTATGCCCTACGTCTCCAAACACGACAACGAAACGCTGTTCGACCAGAACGTCTTTAAAATGCCCATTGGCGTGACGATGGCGGAGCGGGTGCGGGCGCAAAACATGGGGTTGAGCATCGTCGGGCTTTCCCAGGGCGTGCCTTTCTTCCACATGGCCAGCGACATTTTGCGCTCCAAATCGCTTGACCGCAACAGCTATGATTCGGGCGACTGGTTCAACCGCGTTTTTTGGGATTACAGCAGCAACAACTTTGGCGTCGGGCTGCCGCCGGAATGGGACAATAACGGAAGATGGCCCATCATGTCCCCCCTGCTTGCCAACACCGCCCTCGACCCGGCGACCAGCGACATCGCATTCGCCGCCGCCCATCTGCGTGAGATTTTGCGCATTCGCCAAAGCTCCCCCCTCTTCCGCCTGACGACGATGGCCGAGGTGAACAATCAGGTGACGTTCTACAACGGCAATAATGCCCAGGATGCGCTGATTGTGATGGGCATTGCAGACAATGGAGCGGTGGACCTGGACCCGAATTGGGAAACGATCCTGGTTTTCTTCAACGCCAATAAGTTCCCGCAATCCATCGCCATCAGCGGCGCGAGCGGCTTTGCGCTGCATCCGGTCCATACCGATGGCGTAGACGATGACCCGGTGATCACTGGGGGGGCGACGTTTAACCCGGCCACGTCTACTTTCACGATACCGGCGCGGACAACGGCCGTTTTCGTCTCCGCCACCCTCATCACCTCACCCAGCACCCTGGACTGGGTGGGGCTGATGTGGCCGCGCGGCGGCGTGGCCCACGCCATCAACCAGGGTGGCTACGCCCCCAGCAGCTTCGACGTGTATGTCCAGGTGTACGAAGCGGGCGTCACCCCCGGCGCGGGCCAGGGCGCGGGCATTGAGTGTTTCCTCCATTGGGGGCGCTATGGCGAAACCTGGAACGACCTTCTCATGGTGTACAACACCGACATCGGCAACAACGATGAATACAGAGCCACCATTCCTCAGGCGGTACTCAATGCCCTCCAGTCGGGAACCTACGGCTTCACCGCCTACTGCAAGAAAACCAACGAGAGCGGCATCCTCTGGAAAGCAGACAGCTACGACACGCAAAACCCGGCCAACACCGACCAGGGCGACGGGCTGATCACCATCATCCCATCTACCACCCTCTACCCCGCGCCAACCGGCGGCGTCTTCGTCCACCTGTTTGAGTGGCCCTGGGACGACATAGCAAAAGAGTGTTCGTTCCTGGCGCAGAAAGGGTACACGGCCGTTCAAGTCTCCCCGCCCAACGAACACATCGTTCTCACCGCCAACCAGGGCGGCAACGCCGGGTCAGAATACCCCTGGTGGGCGCGTTACCAGCCCGTCAGCCACGACGTGAGCTTGTTGCAAAGCCGCAGCGGGACGCTAACCCAATTTACCGACATGGTAGACGCCTGCAACGCGGCCGGCGTGGATGTCTACGTGGATGCCGTCATCAACCACATGGCCTACGTCATGGTCGGCGACCCGGCGACGGGAACGGCCGGAACGCTCTACAACAATGGCTTCCCCTTCCCCGGCACGCGCTTCTACGGCAGCCAATATGGGCCAACCGCCTTCCACACCGACTGCAACATCCTCAGCTACAGAGACCGCGATCAGGTGCAGCGCTGCAAGCTTTCCGGCCTGCCTGACCTGAACACCGGTTTGGCTTACGTACAGGGCCAGATTACCGCTTACCTGCAAGCGCTTCTAGACTTGGGCGTGAAGGGGTTCCGCATTGATGCCTCCAAGCACATGGCAGCGCATGAGCTAGGGGCGATTTTGCAACCGTTGACCTTACCGGGAGGTGGAACCCCCTTCATCTATCACGAAGTGATTGATACCGACTCAACCGAACGGGTGCGCGATTGGGAATACATCCCGCACGGGGCCGTGCAGGAGTTCGAGTACAGTATCACGGCGATGGGCAGCAAGTTCAACTGCGGCGGCTTCATCAGCGACCTGCAAAATGTGCCCGGCTACAGCAACATGATGCCCGGCCAATTCGCCGTTGTCTTCACCGACAACCACGACAACCAACGTGGGCACGGGCCGGGCGGGGCCTGCGTGGTGGACCACCGCGACGGCCGCGTTCACCTGCTCGCCAACATCTTCACCCTGGCCTACCCCTATGGCTACCCCATGCTCACCTCCAGCTACTACTGGACCACCGACCCAAATAGCAACGCCGGCGACAGCTTCGGCCCGCCCAGCAGCGACGGCAATGGGAATTGGGGGCCGGGCCTCGGCGCAGACACCCGCCCGGTTTATGGCGCGGGGCAGGTTGCTGGGGATGTTCCGGCCAACTGCTCCCCCAATTACCCGAACGACACACTCAACAGCGCCAACCTGGGGCTTTGGGTCTGCGAACACCGCCACGACGCCCTGGCCAATATGGTGCAGTTCCGCCAGGTGACGGCCGGGGAGAGCGTGACGAACTGGCAAAATATCGGCGGCGCGCCCAGCAATCACATCGCCTTTGGCCTGGGCAGCAATGGCTTTGTCGCCATCAATCGCACCAACGCTCAGGCTACCACGACCTATACCACCAGCCTGCCAGAAGGCGTTTACTGCGACATCACCCGCTACGACTTCTTACCCGCCACCGGTCAATGCGTTCTCCCCGGCACAACGACCGACGCGCCGGTGGGAAACCTGATTACTGTTGACAGCAGCGGCCAAATCAGCAGCCGCACCGTTGCCGCTATGGACGCTTTCGCCATCCATGTGGGGGCACGCCTGAACACCGATTATGGCAGCCTGGGCAGCAGCTATGGTCTGGTCTGGCACGGCCTGGGCGGGGGGAATATGCGCCTGGGCGCTGCCTGGCGCAGCGATGATGGCGTCTCGCGCAGCGGAAGCTGGACAAGCGGGCAAGGTGCGGTGAACGTGACGGTGCAGGGAGATTCCGGCTCCGGCTTTGTGACGGGGTGGATAGATTGGGATGACAACGGCCGTTTCGACCCCAGCGACCTCATCTTCAGCAACCAGGAAATCCCGGTCGGCCAAACCATCGCCATCTCCTTCCCCATTCCCACCTGGGTAAACTTCAACAGCGCCCAATTCAATGCCCGCTTCCGCGTCTACGATGCGGAACAACTGGCGCGCGCCCTGCCGCAGCCCACCGGCGGTTTCCTGGCTGGCGAGGTGGAAGATTATTCGTGGAGCTGGTCGCCAACGGCCGTTACCCTGGCCTCATTCACCGGAAGCGATAAAGGAGAAACGGCCGTTTGGCCCCTGCTGGCCCTTTTCATCGTCACGCTGAGCGGGTTGGCCCTTCGCCGCCGCGAACAGCGCCAACAAGAGTAACCACTCCCTGGAAAACAAAACACGGATAAACGCGGATTCAAGAAAAAATCCGCGTTTATCCGTGTCCTTCTTGCTTTCAATCCCGGCGGCTAATAGCTGCGCCGCGCCACAAAAATTCGCACCGTCTGCGCCAAAGCCAGGGCGCGGTCAGCCGCCGTGCCGACATGCCCGGTCGCGTCCATCAAATCACGAATCTGGTCGGCTGGCAGATAACGGCCGATTTGCCCATCAGTCAACAGTAAATCGAGCAAGGGGTTGGCTTCGCCGCGCCGCACGGCCGCCCAGGCCGTCAGGCTGGCGGCGCGAATCCATTCATGCCCTTCCTGGCGGCTGGCTCCGGCGGACACCAGAGCCATCAACACCCGCTCGGTGGCGGCGAAGGGTCCGTAGATGGCTAAGTTGCGGGCCATCGCCTCCTGGTCCAAGACCATCTCGGCGACGAGGCGGCTGGCGCGGCGCAGCATCTCATCCGCCGCCAAGAAGCTCTCCGCCTGGAAAATGCGGCGGTTGGCGGAATCGTCCAGGCTGCGCTCTAAGATGGCCTGGCTGGCGTTGTCCCAGGCGACGGCCGGCAGGCTGGCGACGTAGCGGGCCAGGGAGCAGATGTTTTCGGTCTGGATGGGGTTGCGCTTGAAGGGCATGGCGGAGGAGCCGACTTGCTTTGCGCCAAACGGTTCGGCCCATTCGCCAAAGGGGGGCGATTGCAGAATGCGGAAGTCGAGGGCGAATTTGTGCAGCGAGGCGGCGATCCCGGCCAGAACTTGCTGGACGCGCAAATCTTGCTGGCGGGTGTAGGTCTGGGTGGCGATGAGGAAATAGGGCAAGCCCAGGCGATCCATGGCCGCCGCTTCCATCTCTTGTGGGGTCATCTTGGCGCTTTGCAGCAGTTCTTGATAGGCGGCCTGGGTACCGACGGCGCCCTTGAAGCCTTTGCCGCGCAGTTTGTCACGTAAATTTTGTAGTTGGATGAAGTCTTCGAGCAGGTCTTGGGCGTAGACGGCGAAGCGGTAGCCGAGGGTAGTGGGTTCGGCGGGCTGAATGTGGGTGTGGGCCATGATGGGGATAACGGCCGTTTCCTCCACCCTCTCCGCCAACTTCAGCAGTAACTCAGCCAGCCGCTCCAGGAGCAGATCGGCCGCCTGCCGCAGCCGCAGCGCGTCCACATTGTCGGTGATGTCGGCGCTGGTGGCTCCCCAATGGATGATGCCACCGCCGACAGGGCACTGTTCGGCAAAGGCGCGGATTTCGGCCATCACGTCGTGGCGCGTCTCCTGCTCAATTTCCAGGGCGCGGGCGATGTCTACGTTATCGGCCTGGCCTTCCAGGTCGGCCAATTGTTCGGCCGTGACGAGGCCAGCCTGGTGTTGGGCGGTGGCCAGGGCGACCCAGACGCGGCGCATCAGCCGCCGTTTGTGTGTTTCTGACCAAAGCTGGCGCATTTCCGGGCTGCCGTAGCGCCAGGTGAAGGGGGAGATGTAAGTTTGGTGGTCGAAGGTCATTCGGGGGATTCCTTGATAACGGCCGTTGTCGCCCTGCTTCTCTTCTTTTTCCCGGCCGGTTTGCGCCCGGTCTGCTCCTGCATCGCCCGCGTCTCTTCCACCAACTGGCTCCGCTCCGCTTCCAAACGAGACAAAATTGCCTCATTGATCTTTTTTTGCTCTTCTGTCAACTTCACGCCACGCTTCCCCATGATTCAACTTCCCCGCCTCATAACAGTAAAAATACCAGACATAAGCATCCAGCCATACCAAAGACCTGACAGGTTTTTGTTTTATACGCTTACAAATTGAACGAGAAAAAACCTGTCAGGTCTGAATGGTTACTGTCAGGCTACTACGGATAATGGTTGTACAACATGCTTTGGCTTGTTCATTGCCAGGTCATAATTGGCCTGCAAATTTAGCCAGAACTGCGGTGTTGTGCCGAAAGCGCCAGCTAAGAGCCAGGCCGTCTCAGGCGTAACGCCTCGCTTGCCACGAATTAGCTCATTGATCCTTTGCGTAGGAACGCCCAAGTGTTTAGCCAGGGCCACTTGCGTAAGACCTAAAGGAATTAAAAACTCTTCTTCGAGCACAACCCCTGGATGTGTAGGAATGCGATTCTCTGGAATCATTTCTTTTACCTTCAGTGATAATCTACCACTTGAACTTCATAAGCGTTTCCATCTTCCCAACGAAAAACGATCCGCCATTGCCTATTAATCCGAATGCTGTGAAAGTCTGCCCAATCCCCACTAAGGGCTTCAAGACGATTGCCGGGTGGGGAACTCAAATCCAGCAAATTCTGGGCTGTGTTGAGTACATCTAATCTGACCAAAGCGCGATGCAAAATATCATGAGGAAATCGGCGAATTCGGCTGGTGCGGCGCCCATGATACAGGTCAGATGTGGCTTCATCAGCGAAAGAGACGATCATGCCAAAAGATTATACACCTTCACGGATACCGTGTAAACGTTCTTTTGATTTTTTGGGCGCAATATAAGGCTTCAGCCCTAGAAAACTCAACGCCGGACCTGGTAGTTGGGCGCTTCTTTGGTGATGAGGATGCCGTGCGGATGGCTTTCTAGCAGGCCGG
>CAYONK010000005.1:0-29454 GCA_964405285.1 uncultured Ardenticatenaceae bacterium | reverse complement strand
GATCGCTCCGGTGATCGGTGTGGATTTGGACCCGACCCGGCTGGCGTTGGCGCGGGAGAATGTGCGGGTGTATGCGGGAAACGGCCGTTTCCACCCCCTCCAGGCCGACCTGCGCCAACTCCCCCCACTGGCCGCCGACGCCCTCTTCTTCGACCCGGCCCGGCGCGACGCGCAAGGCCGTCGTCTCTTCTCCGTGCGGCAATACCAGCCCCCGCTCAGTCTGGTGGACGAGTGGCGGGCGAAGGTGGCGGGAACGGCCGTTAAAATCAGCCCCGGCGTAGATTACGCCGAACTGCCGCCCGATGCCGAAATCGAATTTATCTCGCTAGATGGGGAAGTGAAAGAAGACGTCCTCTGGTTTGGGCCGCTGCGCTCCGGCGCGGCGCGGCGGGCGACGCTGCTGCCCGGCGGCCACACCTTGACCAATGCGCCAGGCGATCCTGTACCAATCCTGGAACCGCAAGGCTATCTCTATGAGCCGGACGGCGCGGTCATCCGGGCGCATCTGGTGGAGGAATTGGCCCGGACCCTGGGGGCGGCGAAGGTGGATGAGGAGATAGCGTATGTAACGGCCGTTGCCCCCCAACCCACCCCCTTCGCCCGCTGCTACGCCATCGAAGATTGGTTCCCCTTCCAGCTAAAACAGCTGCGCCACTACCTGCGCCAGCGCGGTGTCGGCCGCGTCACCATCAAAAAGCGCGGCTCGCCGCTCGAACCAGCCTGGTTGCAACAACAGCTCCGCCTGCAAGGCGACGAAGAGCGTATTCTCTTTCTAACGCAAGTCGGGGGAAAAGCAGCGGTGGTCGTGGGGAGTCGGATAGTCGGATAGTCGGATAGTCGGATAGTCGAGTAGTCGAGTAGTCCGACTACCAGACTACTCGACTACCAGACTACTTATTCAAATACGTCCGCATCACTTCGCGCAGTTTACGGATATCTAGCGGTTTGGGCAGGTAATCATCGCAGCCCGCTTCCAGGCAACGCTCCCGGTCGCCCACCAATACCTGCGCGGTTGTAGCGATCAGCGGCACAGGGGCCAGACGCTCGTCTGCCTTGAACCGTCGCGCCAGTTCTAACCCATCAATACCCGGCAGGTTGATGTCTAATAAAATAATATCTGGCACGACTGCCTCTAATAAAGAGAGAGCCGTGGGACCATCTTCAGCTTTGATTAGTTCGTGCCCCTCCGCCTCAACAATGCGTGATACCAATAGCATGTTGACCGGGTTATCTTCTATGCACAGAACTTGTTTGACATTGTTTTCCATAATCAAGTTTGTCGCGGCAAATATGCTGCAAACTCCTCTACTTCCATTTTAGCAGGTATCCAAAATTCAGGTAGGTAATCGCTCAGAATTGCCGGTTTTTAGTAGTCGCCTTTTAAAGATGCCGCAAAACCCAACCGGCTTCGCGGCGTGTGCTAACGGTGAATTAGTCAATCAGCGGGCCAGTCTCATGGCGTTTGCGCACTGAGTGCTGCGCTGGGATGGTGAAGTAGAAGGTGCTGCCCTGTCCCAGCGTGCTTTCGACCCAAATCTCGCCACCATGCAGTTCAACCAGTTTCTTGGTGATCGGCATACCCAAACCTGTGCCACCAGCGATCCGGTTCAAATTGCCATCAATTTGCCGGAACTGCTCAAATACGATGGGAAGGTTCTCGTCGCGGATGCCGATACCGGTGTCGGAGATGGAGACCAGCAAGTTATTGTTGTCCATCTCCAACGAGAGCGAAACGTACCCTTTTTCGGTGAACTTGATGGCGTTGCCCATGATATTCCACATGATCTGGCGCAGGCGGGTGCGGTCTGCTTCGATAACGTCCACGTCATCGCTGACGTTGAGGTAAAGCGCCAATTTCTTGGCTTCGGCCAGTGGCCCGGCGGTGGCGATGATGTCGGTGGCCATTTGCTGCATATCAATGTCTTCGTAGCGCAATTCCATGCGGCCGGCTTCGATCTTGGACATGTCCAGAATGTCGCCGATGAGTTCGCGGAGGTGGCGGCCGCTGTCACGGATAAGGCGCACGTCCTCTTCCATGCGGTCGTTTAATTCACCATCTAGCCCTTCCAGAAGGACGTCGGCGAAACCAATGATGGAGTTGAGCGGCGTGCGCAGTTCATGGCTCATGGAGGCCAGGAACTCTGATTTCAGCCGGTCCACTTCGCGCAACTTCTCTGACGCTTCGATTTGTTCGGCGAAGAGGATGGCGTTTTGCACAGCGACGGCGATCTGCGAGGCCAGGGTGTTGTGGATGTTGATGTCTTCCTCGCCAAAGTAGTCGGTTTTGTCTGATTGCAGGTCGAGAATACCGATGAGCCGCTCGCCGACGATCATCGGTACCGCCAGTTCGGAGCGGGTGTGGGGCAGCAGCGGGTTCGGCAAGAACCCGACTGTGCGACGCACGTCATTTTCCAGGACACCGGCGCGGCCACGGGCGGCGCGAGCGACGACTGAATCGGCGTGTAGATCAATTTCGCGCCCTTCCAATGTCATCAAGCGACCGACCTGATCCGCACCGGCGCGCAGGGTCAGTTTTCTGCGTTCCTGGTCTAGCAGGTAGATGTGCGCATGGTAGAGGTTGAAGCTGGCTTTGGTCAGGTCCACAACGGCTTGCAGCAGGGCGTCTACCTCTAGGACGGTGGAGGCGGCTGTACTAACCTGGGCGACTGTCTCTAATTGGGTAGAGAGGCGTTCTTGTTCGCTGAGGGATTCCTGGCTCTGTTCGAGCAGGCGGGCCATTTCTAGCGCCTCGGCTACCTGTTGGGAGATGGCGTCTAGCATTTCCTGCTCATCGGCGGAGAGCGGGGCCTCTGGGTCGGTTTCGATGGCTAACGCGCCAATCGCCTCGCCACGAACGCGCAAAGGGACTTGCAAGAGGTTGGTGGCGAGGTCGAGTTGGGGAAAACGGCCGTTTTCCCCTTCTTGCCCCGCGCCATCATTCAGCAACGGCCGAACCCCGGCGCGATCATACAGATAGCCCGGCCGCTGCCGTTTTTGCGCCCGATATTGCGACCAGCCTTCCCGACTCATCAACCGCTGCAAGGCGTCCAATTCGCGCAAGTTTTCGGCCATTTCCTGGCGCAGCCGGGTGCTTTCGATAGCGACCGCGATCTGTCCGCACAACCCTTCCAAGACAAGTTGGTCGTTGGTGTCTAGCGCGCCAGCGCGGTCGCTTTGCACGTCCAACACGCCCAAAATCTCATCTTTCAATTTGATGGGGACGGCCAATTCCCCTTTTGTCCGCGGCAGTAAAGGATTTGGCCGCCAATCCTTCGAGGTTGTTACGTCCGAGCGGAGGACGGATTGGCCGGTGGCAACGGCCGTTCCCACAATACCCACCCCGCGCGGCAGAGAATGGTGCAGAGCGCGCATCTCCTGCCCCACCTTGCCATACCCCTGCACCAACGTCACGCTATCCAAAACCGGATCGTACCGCAGCAATTGCGTGTGGTAATACCCAAACAATTCGTGAATTTGCTGGACTACCTGTTGGTACAACTCGTTCAAGTCAGGCGCCGTCGCTAACTCTTGGGCAATGCGCGTTGCCAGGGCCACTTCCTGGCTGCGCCGGCGCAGCGACTCTTCGGTGCGCGCTGTCAGGTGAGCGGCGCGTAAGGCGATGGCGCATTGTTCTGCCAGACCTTGATAGAGCGCCAGCGTGTAATCATCAAACGTTACCCCCGCCGGTCCGGCAATGAACAAATTGCCAAACCATTCCGCGCCGCTGACCAGGGCGAAGGAAGCCACGTTTTGGAAGCCTGTCTGCTTGGCCAACCTTCGTTCCAGCCGAGTCATGGACTCGTCGTCGCTCACTCCACTACGGACAAAGCGCCCTTCAGCCGGGAAGAAATTCGGCAGTTCAGACGCGGGCAGGCGTGTATCATGAGACATCGGCTTCAGGCCGCTGGCGAATGGTCTGTAAGCTCGCAACTGATGTTGGGGGACGTTTCCGTTCGAATCGCGGAGAAAGATGGCCGCTCCCAATCGTGGGTTAAAGGCGGCGTTCTGGACTGTGACCTTGATGACGGCGGCTATATCTGGCGCAGCCGCCAACCCCTGGCTGAGTTGCAGCCTCAGCCGCGTATGCTCGGCCAGGCGCTGCCGCTGCAAATGTTCGCTGATCATGCCGCTGGCCGTGAGCATCAGGTCAATGTCTTCCGGCTGCCAGGTTCGTTCGGATTTGATGTCGTCGAACCCCACAAACCCGCGCCACTCTCCACTGATGAAAAGTGGCAAGAGCAAAAATGAGCGGATGCCTTGCTCCTCTAGGAACTCCCGTTCTTCGGCCTGAAGTTCGCGGGTCAGGCCGGTCACATGTTTGTTTTGTTCTAGCAGGTCTATCCAGCGATCCAGGCCAATTCCCTGGTAGGGGAGGTGCTGCAGCGCCGGGTTGTCTAATTCCGATGGCACACCGGGCGCGCAAACTTCGTTGATCTGGCGGGCGCAACGGCCGTCAACCGGATCGTAGAAATTCTCAAACACATAAACCCGGCTCGCCTCTGAAGCCATCAGCAATTTCACCAATGCGCTATCCAGGGCGTCTGGCGCGTCGGCCAACAACGCCTGGGAGAGTTGGGCCAGACCCGCCTCATAACGCAGGCGGCGCTTGAGGTCTTCTTCGGCTTGCTTCCGGTCAGAGATGTCTTGCGCCTGGATCAGGTAGTAAAGAAACTGGCCGGTAAAGTCGGAGATGGCGGTGACGTTCAGTTCCACCCAGAGCGATTGGCCGCTGGCGGCGCGAATGCGCATTTCTGCAGCGAGGTTGGTGCGTTCGCCCCGGCTGAGTTGGCCCCATTCGGTAGCGTACTGCTCCAGGTCGCCGGCATCTAGCAAATCGGTCAGACGATATTTGAAGAGCGCCTCCAGGCTAAAGCCTAAGCCGTTCAGAAGCACCTGGTTGGCCTGCAAGAAATGGGTTTCCTGGCTGACAAGAGCCGTCATCGCGGCCGAGTCTTCAAAAGCGCCACGGAAGCGGACCTCGCTTTCGCGCAACGAGGTTTCGGCCCAGATTTGTTCGCTGATGTCATTGGCCGCCAGGGCGAAAATGGTCGCCTGTTCCCCATCGCCGCCCGCGCTGATGAGGGTGGCGTTGGTAGGCGTCTCTAACTCGTCCAGACCGCGCAAGGTCAGGTGACCGCGCCAGAGTCCCTCCGCCTCAGCCAGAGGCAGCGCTTCTTTGCGCAACAGCTTCCGGTCGGCCGGGGCGATTAGATCGTCCAGGCGCACGTCCGGCATCTGGTCTGGGAACAGGCTGAGTAACATCTGCCCGTTCTCGTTGACGTGGCGAATCTCTCCCTCCGGCGTGAATAGGATGAGGAACGCGGCGGCGTTTTCCAGGATGTGGATGGCCGTATCGGCGTTTAGCGGCGTCTGATACAGGTCAGATTCTAAGGTCATCTTATGCTCCATGCTCATCACCCAGGTAGATCATTGCTTTGCGACCCAGCGTGTGGCCGATCTCTTGAACGGCCGTTTTCATAATTGTCTCCACGTCGGCCGAACTGCGCACGCGAGCCGTGATCTCGCGCAAGATTTGCTCACGCTGCGCCCGCGCCTGCGTTTGTTGGAAGAGCCGCGCATTTTGCAGCGCGATTGTCGTCTGGCTGCCGATGGCGCTCAACAAGCTCAGGTGGTTGGCGTTAAATTGATGGTCTTGGGCGCTTTGCACCACAATCACCCCAATCGCCCGATTGCCACTGATCATCGGCACACCCAGCCAGGAACTCGCTTCATTACCAATTGAGGCCATCCCTTCTTGCTGCTCAATCCAGCGTTGCAAGTCGCTCTCAACCAGTAGCGGCTGCCGGGACTGCACCAGATATTCCGTCATGCCCTGGCCAAAGGGGCGAGACAACCAGCGCACCCGCTTCCCATTTTCCACCGCATACGGAAAGCTGATCTCGTCGGTTTTCTCGTCGCGCAAAGCGACGTAGAAATTTGTCGTATCTAGCAACTGGCCCGTAAAATGATAGATACTCTCGATAATTTCGCTGGGGTCCAGTAACGTGGCCAGGGCGCGGCTCATCTCGTTCAGAATCGCCAACTCCTCGGCTCGTTCTCTGGTCTCAGCGACAGAAACGACGTTCTGGATAGCCACAGCCGCCTGGGCGGACAGGGCCATCAGGCGACGAATGTCCGCTTCGCTGAACTGCCTGGGCATCTCGTACAGCACATTGATGTAGCCAAGCCATTGTCCGGCCACAACCAGCGGGACAAAAATGGTTGACTTGGTCTGGAATTGGTGAATGTATAAAGCGCGAGCATTATCATCCACCTCTAGCGCCGGATCCTCGATGTCTTCGACAACAGTGGGTCTGTCCGGATTTAGCAAGGCGCCAGCCGATGGGAAATACTTCAGTGGGAAACGGTTGGGTAGGCTAAAGTCAGTACGCCGGGTGAAATAAGCAACGACCTCAATCCAATCCGGCATTTTGTCGGGCAGCCAGACGCTGTCAAAGAGATTGAGGCTGACAATTTGCGCCCGGTCGGCGATGGTGTACTGGCGGACAACGTCCAGAATGTCGTCATAGGTCTGAGCGGCGTTCAACGCGGCCCCGGCTGTATAGAGCATTTCCGTTTCAGAGAGCGCCTCTTGTTGAGCCAGTTGCGCCCGACGGCTGGCGATAACAGCCCCCACAGGTTCCATCAGCCGGTTAAACAGAAACTCGTCATCTTCGCTGAATTCTTGCGGTTCGAGCCAGTTGAATGTGATCATGCCTTGCCAGCGACCACCGCTCCGCAGTGGCATCTGCACGATACTACGCCAGCCACCTAATCGGTTGGCTTCTTCTACGATGCGAGGTGTCGTCCGGTTGTCGTCAAGAATGTCCTTGACCAGAGTAGGTGCGTAGGCGTTTTCTTGCCACAATTCTGAGGTCGCAAAGTCATCCAGCCGAAGACTCTGAAATTGGTTGACAATTTCCGGCATAAACGCGCCGAAGGTCCATATGCTGGACAGAGAGAGCAGTGAATCACCATCCAACACTGCTTCGTCTTCCTTGTGAAAGTAGGAGAGGGAAGCGGTGGCGAGGCCCTCGCGTGGCAGATGGTTGATGATTGCCCCAAGGATCTCATCTTCTGTTTTGGCCAGAGAGAGCGCGGTCTCAATTTCCGCCAATGTTTGCAGGGTGGTGGCGCGTTGTCTTGTTCTGGCGAAGAGGTTGGCATTTTCCAGGGCAACGGCGACGTACCCGGCAATACCGATGAGGAGCTGTAGATCATCCTCGCCGTAAGCGTTGGGTTCATAGCTTTGCGCAGAGATGATGCCCAGCATGTGCTGGCCAGCGCGCAATGGAGCAAAAAGCAGCGAAGCCGTGACTTCATCTATCTCGCCAAACAGGATGTGGGATTGCTCTGCTTTAAGGCGAGCTACCTCTTCTGCGGTAAGATGGCGCAGCAGCGCCTCGCCTGTTTGCAGTACCCTATAGCTGTTGCTTTCCGGGTATAAGGGGAGCGTGGTTCCTGCCTGCCGTTCGCCGCGTTCGTACAAAACCGGGTAATGGATGGTGTTTTTATCAGCGTCATACAGGCCGATATGGAAGGTGTCAATGTCGAGGACGGTGTTGAGTTGCTGGTGGACCGCTTCAAGCATTTCGCTGGGATCAAGCGTCTGCGAAATCACCTGGGCGATCTGATTGAGCAAGGTCAGGCGCTCGGCTTGTTCGGCCGTTTCGGCCAGGGCGACCTGGGTCTGTTCGGTCAGGCGCAGGTTTTCGATGTGGTTGCTGAGGCGTTCGGCAACGGCCGTTATAATCTCCGCCGCCTCATCCGTAAAGTTCTGCGGCTCGGTCAGCGCCAGCCGGCCAATCTGCTCGCCTTGCACCACCAGCGATTGGGTCAGCGCCCGCCCATTTTGTGGCGCCTCTCCGACGGCGACCCGCACCTCTGGCTGCTTCTGCTGCTCCAGATAAGATTGCCAGCCTTCACGGGTCAGGCGGCGGGTCAATTGGCTCAGGTCTTGCCGGGCAGCTTCCGATTGCGCGAAGGAGCGCGCGTTTTGCATAGCCACACCAATCTGGTTGGCCAACGTCGTCTGGATCAAAACGTCTTCTTCACCAAAATAGCCGACGGTATCCGCTTGCACGTCCAAAACGCCCAAGAGGTTGTCGCCAACGATGATGGGAACGGCCAATTCAGCCCGCGTCTCCGGCAGCAACGGGTTGGGGAGAAAGTCGGGTTCGGCGCGCACGTCGTTGGCGGTTGCCCCAAAACGGCCGCGAGCCACGCGGGCTACCAGCGATTGCTCGCGGCTGAGTGGAATCTGCCAGCCCTGGGCCACCATCTGCTGCCCCACTTCGCCAGCGCCGGCTGCCAGGTTCAAGGTTGTGCCTGTCTCGTCGAGCAGATAGATGTGGGCGTGGTAGAGGTTGAAGCGGCTCTTGGTCAGGTTGACGATTTCTTGCAGCAAGGTGTCGGGGTCGAGGGTGGCGGCAACGGCCGTTCCCACCTCCGACACCGCTTGTAGTTCACGGGCGCGTTTGGCCAGGGCCGCTTCCGCCGCTTTCTGTTCCGTAACGTCTTGCGCCAGACCGACGTAGTAAAGGACGTTGCCTGCCTCATCCTTTACCGCCGAACCATTCGAGGAGTGCCAGCGCCAGGAGCCATCCTTATGGCGCACGCGATACTCCGCCCCGCGTTGGCTCTGGCCAGTAATAACGATGTCTTGTAAAAAGGCGACGCAAACAGGCACGTCATCCGGATGGACAAAGGGGGCAAAGGGATGGCCTTCCACTTCCGCCACCGGATGGCCCACAAGCTCTGTCCAAGCGGGCGAAACGTATTGGAAAACGCCATCTACAGAAAGTGTGTAGATGATCTCATTAGCGTTTTCCAGAATGTTCCGGAAGCGCTCTTCGCTTTCCCGCAGGGCGCGCTCTGCTTCCACCTGTTCCGTAATGTCCTGGTTCGCCCCTATTGTCTTGATAGTCTGCCCATTTTCGTCTTTGATCACCCGGAAACGCACACGAATAGGAAATACGCGGCCATCTTTGGCGACGTTAAAGGAGTCAAATTCACGGTAATAATTCGGATCGGTGGTCATCAGGGCGGCCACTGTCTCCGCTTCGACGATAGCTGCTTCTTCAGCAGGCACGTACTTCCGGGCATAGTCGGCGGCAAGCATCGTATAGCCGCCCTCTTCTTCCGCCGTCGTGCCAAGCAACTCATAATACTCCGGCAAGAAAGTGAACTGCTGCGTGGCAACGTCGAACTCCCAATAATGAAGCTTGGCAATGCGTGCGGCCTCAGCCAAACGCGCCTGATTTTCTCGCATGATATTTTCGGCGGTTTTCTGGGCGGTAATGTCCTCAGAGACACCTACCGTGGCGATGACCTTGCCAGTCTCGTCGAAGATAGGGGATTTAACTGTGTGGAACAGGCGGACCTGCCCATCGTAACGAGTGACCGGTTCTTCGGGCACTTCCAAAACCTGCCCGGTATCAAACACGTAGGCATCGTCGCGGACGTATTGCTGCGTATAATCCGGCTCGTTGAAGGATGCGTCTATCAAGCCTTGCAGCGCTTCGTTGTCCATACCATAGTAATCGCGGAAAGATTTGTTGGCCCAAATAATGGTAGATTTTTCACCTTTTACCAAAACCATCTGGGTGATGGCGTCCAGGATCTGGCGGTAACGGTTTTCGCTCTCGCGCAACGCTTGTTCGGCTGTTTTACGCTCAGTGATGTCAATGACAATACCCTGGTAGTGGGTAATTTCACCCGCTTTATTGCGGACGATCAAAGTCCGGTCGTCGGTCCAACGCACCTCTCCATCTCTAGTGATGATCCGATATTCCTGTGTGAATTGTTCCACGCCGCTGGCCGCGTACTCGGCCACTTCCTGGCCCACGCGCTGCAGATCATCAGGATGGACAAGTGAGGCGTAAGGGGTTCTGCCGGTCAGTAGCTCTTCCTGGGTATACCCAAAGCGCGAGACGTTCTCCGAGACGTATTCCACCGTCCAATGTTCGTCGGCGCGCCAGCGGAAGAGGATGGCCGGGCTGTTTTCCACCACCTGATTGGCCTGGGACAGGCGCTCCTGGCTTTCGCGTAGGCGGGTTTCCGCTGCTTTGCGCTCCGTAATGTCCTGGACGGAGGCGGTCAGGCCAATGGGGTTGCCATCCTTATCTTTGAGTAAACCGATGGTCATCATTGTGGAGAATGTGGAACCATCTTTACGAACGTGGCCGATCTCGTTGCGTTGTGGCTGGCCGCTGATGATGGCTTGCTGGTTGGCAGGCTCTACTTCTTCGGCCAACTGTTCTGGCGTGTGGAAGATGCTCAGGTGTTGGCCAAGCAGTTCGTCTTGGGTGTAGCCGTGCATGGCAGCCCAGGCGGGGTTGACAAATTGAATGATGCCGTCCAGGTCGGCAACGGCCGTTCCGTCCAATGACTGTTCGACCACGTACCCCAGACGGCGTATTTCCTCTTGCGCCTGGTAGGCCGCAGTGATGTTACGGCTAATGCCGATGAGACCGAGCAGGTTTTTATCCGCGTCGTAGAAGGGTGTTTTGAGGGTGTCCAGCAGCACGCGACGGCCGTCAGGATAGTCCACCCATTCGTCGTTGTGCCGTGCCTGGCCCTGAGCCATCATTTCCATATCTTGCTCGCGGAAGGAGGCGGCCACATCGTGGGGGAACAGGTCGAAGTCGGTTTTGCCCGTCAGTTCTTCTTCGGATTGACCGGTAAATTCGGCGAAGGCGGTGTTGCAGCCCAGGTAGGTGCCAGCCACATCTTTGTAGAAGATCAGGTCGGGGATAGAGTCTAGCAGGCTGGTGAGCAGGGCGCGTTCGCGGGCCAACAGGTCGCTGCGTTCCAATAGTTCCTGACGTAATTCGCGCTCTTGCTGAACCTGTCGTTCCAGCGCCAGCTCGACGTTTTGGTAAAAACCTTCGCGGGCATTGATCGTGACCTGCTCCCGCGCTTGCATGTACTGGTAAAGAAACTGAGTGCGATAGGTATGGACAACGGCCAAAGCCTGCGGGTTTGCTTCTGCCCAGAGGCTATGGCTGGTGGTATAGAGGGCGTCTACGACGGCCAAAGCGCTGAGGTGCCCTAGCCCTTGCGCCGCCAGGTCTTGCGCAGTGGCGACTAACTGTTCCTGATCCGCATAGCGCAGATAATGCAGATAGTTTTGCGTGATCTTTTGGCTGGCGTCAGGCAGTTTGCGCGGGGTCATGAGCCGTCCCTGGTTATGGAACAGGTGCTGCCGCAGGGCGTTTTGCACGGCCGTTTCCAAGACCTCTACCTGGCTCTCCAGCAAAGCGACATGGTCAGGAGAAACGGCCGTTGGCTCTATGTTTGGGTTAGTGGCTAAAGTCGTCATAGACATTCTCGTGGTTGGTTGGCCGATTCCACCAACCGGCCAACCAACAAATTAATCGGATCTGGCAGGTTTTTTACGCGGGGTTAGAAACCTGTCAGATCTTAATCAATAATTACTTTGCTAAAATCGCCCCATAAAACTCCAATTCCACACCTTCGCGATCCTCTTCGGCGATCAGTTCCGGCGCATCCAACCACTCGGTAATGGTCTTGAACTGCTCAATGCGCCAGGGGCTTACCAACTCCTTCGACTGCTCCGCCGTGAGAAAATAGTAAGGTGACCCCATCTGGGCGAACATGCCGACAAACTGCTCCAGGCGCGGCGTGGTGAGGTCTGGGTTTTTGGTTTCAAAGGTGCAAAACAGACGGCTGCCAGGAGCAACCCACTCATAGAGGCGCTGGAAAATGGCTTGCAGCTCCTCTTCTGTCAGGAAGCAGGTCATGCCGTTCATGCCAATGACCACCGGGCGGCTGCGATCCAACAACTCCGCCACTTCAGGCGAGTTCAACACGGCGTCTATCTGCCGGACGTCTGCCCCCAGGAAGCGAGCGTTTGGCACGTTCTTCAGCAATTCCTGGCCGTAGACCACCGTGACGGGGTCGAAGTCGGTGTAGACCACTCGCGCTTCCGGCGCGATGGCGTGAATGTGGTCGGCGGTGGGCAGGCCAGAGCCGAGGTCAATGAACTGGTCGAAGCCTTCTTCGGCCAGGCGCGCTGTCGCCTCCTGGAGGAAGCTGCGCAGCAAGCGCACCCACTTTTCGGCGGAGGGCAGCAAAGTGAACATATACTCAGCCGCCTGACGATCAGCCTCGAAGTTATGACTGCCACCGAGGGTGTAGTCGTAAACGCGGCTGCCACTAGGGACAGTGGTGTTAATCTCTTTGATATCCATATGACTCGTTACTCCTTTTCTATATGGGTATGAGGTTGTGAACGGCCGTTTTCCTGGCCGGACAAAACGATTTCAGCGACGGCGTAAGGGGCCTGGAAGACGCGGCCTAGCTCGGCAACGGCCGTTTCCAGCGCCTTCTCCACCGTCAGGGTCCCCTGTATCTTCTGCGTAATAGCATTGACTAACGCCTCCCGCTCAGCGCGGCGCTGTGTCTCCGTATACAACCGGGCATTTTCCAGAGCGACGGCCACGTGATTGGCGATCCCCGTTAACAAGGCCAGATCAGACTCATCGTAAGCCGCGTGGTCATAGCTCTGCACCGACATCGCCCCAATCGCCTTTTGCCCCAGGAACAGCGGCACAAAAATCAGCGAAGCCGACACCCTACCCGCCTGACCCAGACGTTGTTCCGGCGCATCGGCCAGGTCTGTCAGGCGGGCGGCCACCTCTTCCGGCGTGCGGTTGATCAGCACAGGTTGGCCGGTCTGCACCACTTGCAGCCAGGGATTGTCGGCCGCGGGGCGACCGGTGGGCGGTTGGAAGCGCTGACCCCCGTCATACACCAGCGGGTAGGTCACCATCCCGGTGCGTTCGTCGTAGGTAGCCACGATAAAGGCGTCGGCGGTCAGGGCGCGCTGCACTTGCTTGAAGATGGTCTCCAACAAGTCGGCCGGTTCTAGCAACTGGGAGACGGATTGAGCGACTTCGTTGATAACCGCTAATTCACGGGCCTGAACATCCAGGCGCTGCCGCCCCAACTCCGTCTCTTCAAAGAGGCGGGCGCGCTCCAGCGCCTCAGCTACCTGGGCAGAGAAGGCAGCCAGCAGAAACTCTTTCTCTTCGTCTATTGGACCGCCGTCAGACGAGCGCGCGCCGATGATCCCGATTGTCTCGCCATGCAATTGGAGCGGATTCGCCATCATCTTCCGCTCAGGATGGATGGAGGGTTCGCCTAACTCATTCAGGTTAATCGTCGCCGATGAGGCCACTTCAGACAGTTCTTGTCTGATAGGTTGAACGGTGTCACCGGTAAAGGAGAAGCCTTGCAACGGCCGTTCCGTCGCCGTCAGAAACGCCTGCCAACCCTGGCGCGTCATCGCCCGTTGCAGCGAGTTCACCTGCTCCAGGCGCTCCTCCAATTCCCGGTTCAACTGGTCGCGGGCTTCTTCCACCTGCTTCCGGTTACTGATGTCCTGGAAGATGATGATAGCGGCGCTTACCTGCCCATCCGGGGCAAAGATGGGTGCGCCGGTCACTTCCAACAGCGCACGGCTTCCATCGGGGCGACGCACCTCCATATCATCTACCGTGCTTTTTTCGCCAGACATGGCCCGCGTCAGCGGAAGCGCCTCCATGGGGTACACATCGCCGCTGCCGTGGACGTATATCTGATAAGCCTGGGCCAACCCCTCTCTTTCGCCCTCCGACAACGAGCCAAGCCCCATCATCTCGATGGCTAGATCGTTGGCCAGCAACGGGCGACCGCTTGAGGCGTCGGCGACAAAGATACCGGCCGGAAGGTTTTGGAAGATGGCTTCCAGAGTGCGCCGTTCGTTCTCCAGTTCAGTCGCCAGGGCTTGCTGGGCCTCTTCGGCCAGCTTACGGTCGGTGATGTCTACCACGCTGTTACCGAGGAAGAGAGGACGGCCGTTTTCATCGCGCACCAGGAAGATCGAATGGATCGTGGGGACGATCTCCCCATCCAGGTGCAACATCGCTACTTCGCCAGCCCAGGCGCCATATTCTAGCACCACCGGAATCGCCTCTCGCAGGACAAAATCAGCTTCTTCCGGCCGGTAAAATTCGGTAACAGGCCGGCCGCGCACCTCATCCAACGTCTGCCTGCCCAACAGCGTAATGAGCGCCGGGTTCATGTACAGGATCTCGCCGTCAAGCGTCGCCAGACCAACGCCCTGGCCGGCCGCCTGGGTCAGTTGGCGGAACTTGTTCGCCTCGCCCAACGCTTCTTGGGTTTGCTGATATTGGCGGGCGTTCTCTAAAGCCACGCCAAGTTGGGCTGCCAGTGTCGTCTGGACCATGACATCATTTTCGTCGAAATAGTCGGCGCTGTCTGCCTGCACGTCCAACACCCCTAGCAGCCGATCCCCCACGATGATGGGCACGGCCATCTCGGCGCGGGTTTCCGGCAGCAGCGGGTTCGCCAAGAAGCCAGGGTCTTGCCGCACGTCGTTGACGATGACACCACGGCGAGAGCGCGCCGCGCGAGCCACCAACGATTGCTCTTGTTGGAGCGAGATGGTATGCCCGGCGGCCGCCATATCTCGCCCGACCTCGCCAGCCCCGGCCGTCAGAACCAATTCGTCTCTAGCCCCTGTTAGCAGGTAGACGTGGGTATGGTACAAGCCAAAACGCTGTTTGGAGAGATCTACAAATGCTTGCAGCGTCTCCTGCTCGTCCAGAGCAGCGCCAACCTGAGTGGCGATGAGGGCAACTGTCTGTAAGTCGGCCGCCTGCTTACTCAGTCTGGTTTCAGCGCGTTTGCGGTCGGTGATGTCCAGCATCGCGCCGATCAGACCGCCTACGCTGCCGTCTGGGTTGCGGAAGGCGCTCTTGTTGAAGAGGACGTCATGCTGAGAGCCATCGGCGTAAATGACCGGCGCTTCGTAAATTTGGGGTTTGTCCGGATTTTCTAGCAAGGCCATGTCCATCGCGTGGTATTTTTCTGCCAATTCGCGGTCTGTTTGTAAGTCGAATACCGTTTTGCCCAGCAACGCTTCGGCCGGCTGGCCCAGAGAGTCTAAAAAGGGCTGATTGAATCCCAGGTAAGCGCCTGAGGCGTCTTTGTAGAAGATGGGATTGGGGATGCTCCCCAGCAAGGTGTCGCGGAACTGGCCTGCTTGCTGCACTTCTTGCAGGGCGCGTTGGACGGCCTGGTTTTGGTATTCGTTTTGAATGGCGATGGCCAACTGGCCAGCCAACACCGAAAAGGCGGGCAGGGTTTCTTCTGTCAGGTTATCGGTCCGATTGCTTTGCAGGTCCAGCACACCGAACACCTGCTCACCCACCAACAACGGCATGACCAGTTCGGCTCGCGTTTCGGGGAGCAGTGGGTGGGGGCGGAACTGTTGGCTTTGCATGGTGTCGCTGACGATGATGGGGCGCTTTTGCACAACGGCCGTTCCATTCATCGAGCTTTCGTCTAGCGGCAGTTGATGCCCATCCACCATCAGTTGTTCGCCGACGTGTCCTGTGCTGGCGCGTAAAACAAGCTGCTTCTCACCTTCGTCAACCAGGTAAATTTGCACCTGGTAAAGGTTAAAGGACTCATAGATCAACTGCACCGCCTGAGGCAGCAGCAGATTCAACCCACGCACCTGGGAGACTTCGCGGCCGATTTGCGCCGCCAGGTTCAAGTCCTGCGTGCGGGCAGCGACACGCTCTTCCAGTTCCGCGCTCAGGGCGGCCAATTCCTGGTTGCTCCGCCGGGCTTGCGCCAGGCTGTGCCGCAAAGTGTTCACCAGGAGATAGATCAACAAACCGGCCAGGGCGAAAACAAAGGTTAAGCCACGAATATAAAACAATGGGGTGCTGCTATAGGTGATTGCCAACAACCCGCTGGTCTCCCCATAGGCCAACAACCAACCCGCACCAACGCTCAGAGCGGTAAACAAAGCAGCAGCGCGCCAACTGATCAATAAACTGGCGGCTAAAATAACGACGATAGTGGCAACATAGCTGCTGTCGCGTACGCCATTGTAAATGAAGGCCATGTAGAGGATCCCTAACCAACCGAGACCCAAATACAGATAACTGGTCAAGCGGAGGTGGCGCAGACGCGAGATGTAAAGTAATCCCGCCATCACCAGCGCCAATACAAATGGAACGAAGACAGCTGGACTGAATTGCCCCTCGCCGGTCAGGAACAAGATGGCTGCCAAAGCCAGCAGGACGAAAGTCGTCGTCAGCAAAATGGCGTTCAGTTGGGCGGCCGTGCGCGTTTGGTCTTCGTCGGCAAAAACGGGTGGGCGTAAGAACTCTTTAAGCGATGCCATAGGTACTCTCTTTAACTCAGTCGTTATCCGCTGCCTGATTTATTCGGCTGCGCCGTTGGCTGTTTCGGGTTCTGCCTGGGCCGGGTGGGCCGTGTCGTCGGTGGAACGGCCGTTGCTGCGGTCCTGTTGGTTCTTCAAATAGATAAAGGTCTCCAGCCCTAAGGCCCGGCCGATCTCGCGGGTGGCCGTTTTCAGGACCGATTCGGCGTCTACGGCGGCGTTGACGCGGGCGGAAACTTCGCGCAGCAGTTGTTCCTGGCGAGCGCGTTTGGTGGTGGCCTCGATCAGGCGGGCATTTTCAATGGCGATGGCCGCCTGGTTGGCAATGGTGGCGAGCAGGCGCAAGTGTTGGTCGTTATAGGCGCGTGGCGTGCTGTAGCTCTGCAAGGAGATAACACCCAAGGTGGTGTCGCCATAGAGTAAGGGCACACCCATCCAGGATTCGGCGGTCCGGCCAATGGCCGCGATGCCAACTTCGCCCAGATATTGGTCTACGTTTTCGCGGATGAGCAACGGCCGTTTGAGCTTCAGTAAATGTTCGGTTAGCCCCTGACCGGAGCGGCGTCGGCCAAAATTGCGCCGTTTCTGGTCGCCAGCAACAGTCAAAGCAAACTCCACCTCATCATTTTGCGCGTTATAGAAGGCGACGTAAAACTCCTCCGAAGAGACCAGCCGGGAGGTGTAATCGTAGATAACGTTCAACACGCCGTCTACGCTGGTCTGGGCGGTGAGCGTTTGGGCCATCTCGTTAAGCAAGGCCAACTCCTGGCTGCGCGTTTCGGTTTCCGTCAGGGCGATTTGCGTCTGTTCGGTCAGGCGGGTGCGCTCCAGGGCCTCGGCCACCTGGCCTGTCAGGTTGGCCAACAACTGGCGCTGGTTTTCGCTAAGCGGCGCGCCGGAAGGGTTGCGCACGCCTAACTTGCCCACCATTTGGCCGCGCACGGCCAGGGGCAGGGTGAATTCAGGCTCGACAACGGCCGTTTCCTCCTTTGAGGCAATTGGCCGGATCACTTTCTGGTCGAAGTGGAAGCCTTGCAACGGCCGTTCCTGCGCCAACAAGAACGCCTGCCACCCCTCGCGCACCAATACCCGTTGAATGCGCGTCAACTCATCCAAAGCGCGCTGCGCTTCATCATAACGCCGGGCATTTTGCAGCGCCACGGCAATCTGGGTAGCCAGCGTGGAGAAGATGCTCACTTCCTCTTCATTAAAACGTCCCGCTTCCACTGCCTGAACGTCCAGCACGCCTAACACCTGTTCACCAACCACCAGCGGCACCGCTAATTCCGCTCGCGTTTCCGGCAGCAGCGGGTGAGGCAAGAAGCCCGGCTCTGCCAAGATGTCGTTGACGACAATTCCCTGGCGAGTGCGCGCGGCGCGGGCCACCAATGACTGCGCCTGATCAAACGGGATTAGCCGTCCTTCAGCAACCATCTGGCGACCAACTTCACCGGAGCCGGTGTGCAGCGTCAGGCTATTTTCGGCCTCATTGAGGAGGTAAATGTGCGCATGGTATAGATCAAACTGCGTTTTGGTCAGCTCCACAACTTGTTGTAGCAACCTCGCCGGTTCCAGAGTAGTGGCAGCGGCCGCACCCACTTGCGCCACCGTTTGCAGCTCGCGGGCGCGTAGGGCCAACGCATCCTGCGCCCGTCGCCGGGTTGTCACGTCAATTACCGAGGTAATGATCGCTGGGTCACCCTGGAACTCAATAATGCGCCCGGAGAGCAGCCCCCAGAAAGGTTCACCATCTATCCGTTTCAGACCGATTTCAAAACTGGTTACCTGCCCTTCCTGGCGCAGCGCAGCGATATATTGCTGGCGGTCGGCCAGGTCTTGGTAGAAATCTGGCGTGGCAGTCCCGACCAGCGTGTCGCGCGAAGCGCGGATCAGATCGGCCATCGGTTCATTGACGTAGGCTACTGTACCATCGTTCAACCTGGAGATGACGATGGGCACGTTCAGCGCTTCCAGGATCTCTTCTGTGCGGGCCTGTTCCTGGCGGATACTTGCCTCCGCCCATTTAAGCTCAGTGATGTCGCGGACAAACATGAGGATGCTTGTCACCTCGCCTTCCAGGTTCCGCAGAGGTAGTTTAATGGTGTTTAGGATGCGCGTTTCGCCCTTAACGACGGCCATCTCTTCGGCGATATATTTCGTCTCGCCGCTGGCTATGACCTCGTCGTCATCGGCCCAGAAGCCGCGAATCCCCTGTTCCGGGTCGCCCAATACGTAAGTCTCCGGGAAGCCGATCTCCAGGTCGTTTTTCCCCAACATCTCCTCTGGGGTCAGGTCAAAAGAATCGGCAAAGGCCCGGTTTACCAACAGGAAACGATGCTCACGGTCTTTGATGCAGATCCAATCAATGCTGGAGTCAACAACGCTGCGCAACAGCGCCTGTTCTTCCAGGATGTGTGCCTCGGCCTCTTTTCGGGCGGTGATGTCGCTGTGCGAACCGGTCACGCGCAGCGGATTCCCCGCCTCGTCTCGCACGACGAAGGCGCGGGCTAGAATCCAGCGGTAAGAGCCATCTTTGTGCTGCATCCGGAACTCGTGTTCGTAGTCCGGCGCTCCTCCGGCCAGGTAGTCGGTCATCGCTTGGAGAATAGGGTCGCGGTCGTCCGGATGGAGCCGACTGGCGAATTCGGCCTGTTCGCTGGGTAGTTCGTCGTCGGCGTAGCCGAGGATGGCTTTCCAGCGTGGCGAGAAGTAAGTCTCATCGTTGGCGATGTCCCAGTCCCAGATGCCGTCGTTGGCGCTGCGCACAACCAGGTCAAGCCGTTGATTGTTAGCTTCGATCTCGGCTAACTGGCGAGTATTTTGTAAGGCGATGGCGACCTGGTTGGCGATGGTTTGCAACAAGTCAACGCTTTCCACAGACAGCCCGCCGGTAACGTGATGCTGCACGTCAATAACGCCCAGGACGCGCTGACCAAGGGAAATGGGAACGGCCGTTTCCGCCCTGGTCTCTGGCAGCAGCGAGTTGGGCAGCCATTGTGGCTCCTGGGTAACGTCGGGGATGAGAACGGCCGTGTTCGTGGCCGCAGCCCGCCCGACCAACCCCTGCCCCAGAGCAAGCGTGTGCCCTGCCGCCAGCATCATTTGCCCAGGCTGGCCCGTGCCGCCAACCATGTGCAATGTTTCTGTCTCCTCATCCAGCAGGTAAATGTTAATGTGGTAATAATCAAACGCATCCCGTATCCGCTGCGCCACCTCCGTAACCAGATGCTCCTGGTCAAGAATGGTAGATAGCTCCTGGCTAATCTCGGCGCTGGTCATCAGATCGCGCGTTCGGTTGGCGACACGCTGTTCCAGGCTGTCCACAAGCGCGCGTAGCTGCGCCGACATGCTGCTAAAAGCGTTTGCCAGAACGCCAATCTCATCTTCACGAGAGACAGAGATCGTTTGCTGCCAGTTCCCGGCAGCCAGGTCCGTCGCAGCGTTTGTTAGTCTCTGAATAGGGCGGATAGCCCGGCTGGAGACAAACCAAATCATGGCGCTGATCAACAAGATAACAAACAAGCCCACAAGCACACTATTAACAGCAAAGGCGCGAGCAACGGCGAACGCCTCGCGTTCTTGCTGCTGCACTACAATCCCCCAGCCATTGCCCGCCCGGTCCAGGTGCGCGAGCCATGCAATACCCGCATCATCCACAAAGGTGAAAGGGCCGCTTTCTCCGGCAAGCAAGCGCGCTACCGGAGGATACTCGCTGAGATCAATTAATTCATTCGCCTCAACAGATAGGTCAGGATGGGCCAGGACACGCCCCATCTCATCAACCAGGTAGACAAAACCCGTCTCGCCAATTTGTGTAGCGCCTACCTGCTCCGCCAGTTCGGTCAGTTCCGTGCCGACGAAGGCGACGCCCAGCACCGCTCCAGCGTCGCCCAAAATTGGCGCAGAGAACCCAACGACGGGGCGGCCCGTGCTACGGCTGACAACCGCCTCTCGCGTAATCGGGGAACCGGCTGCTGCCTGTTGAAACCAAAATCGATCCTCATAGTTAATCGAAATACCATCATCGCTGCGGGCCGTGTCTGTGCCTGACGGATCCAGGGCCAGAGTAAGGTACATGTAGTCGTAGACATTGACCATCTGCACCAGCACGGGCCTCTGTCGGGCGCTGTCCATGCTGACAACGTCAGGCTGGCCACTCATGTTTTTCAGCGCCAGGGTGACTGCATTGTCCCAGAGATTGACAGTTTGCTGGAGACTGCCAGATCGGTTGGCAATCTCTTTGTAGACGTTCGCCTCCAGGTTGGTAACGGCTGTGCGATTAATCACGATCCCAGCCAGGGCTAAAGGCAGCAAAACCGCGATCAGCGTGAGCGTTGTGAGTTGAAGGCCAAAACTACTTCTAATTCGTCTGATCATCTTCGTGTCTCCAAAGATGCGTCGTGGGTAAAGGGAAGGGCAGGGGAAAGAGGCCCGGTATCCCCATTGTCCTGGGCTGCATCGTCACCCTCTGTCAGGTAGATAAAGGTTTCCAGCCCCAGCGCCTTGCCTATCTCTTCGGCGGCTGTGCGCAGTACTGCTTCCGCGTCCACGGCGGCGTAGACTTCGCCGGACACCCGGCGCAGAATTTGTTCCTGCTCGGCGCGAAGTTGCGCTTCGGCAAACAGGCGGAGCGTCTGAGCTACTGTTGCCGCCTGGTTGGCCAGGGTAGCGATCTGACGAAGCTGCGTCTCTTGCCAGTGATGGGGCCTTTCAGACAGGCACAACACAAAGCCGATCCAGAGGTCGCCAGCCACCAGGGGGATGGCGATGGCGCTGGTCAGGCCCCATAAGTCGCGCAGGAGTGTCCGGGTCGTGTCTGGCAGCCAGTCGTCATTGGCTAAATCTTCGATGATAGATGGTTCGTTGCGGTTCAGCAGGCCAGCGGCGGGGTACTGAGCCAGGGGGAACGTCGTGCCTATTTCTGCCTTCAAGGGCGAATCTTCTCGCTGCCAGATGGCCGAAACTGTCACATAATCTGGCGGTTCGGTTTGCCAGGGGCGGTCAAAGAAGAGCAGGCTGGCCCGATCCATCTGGCGTAATGCGGTCGCCTCTATCAGGGCTTGCAAAATTCCGTTGGTGCTTTGCGCGCGGACGACCCTCTCGCTGCCGGAGAAGAGCGCTTCGGTCTGGCTGCGCGCCTGTTCGGTGGCGGCGAAGAGGCGTGATTTTTCCAGCGCCTCAGCAATTTGCACGGAGGCCGCTTCCAAGAAACGTTGGTCTTCGGCTTCCAGGGAACGGCCGTCTGGCTGGCGCACACCTAATTTACCGATGGTGATACCACGAACTTGCAGCGGGTAGGTGTAAGCGTGGCGTGGGTCCGCGCTTTTCTTGCCATTCGATCCGGTAATCGGCTCCAACCGCTCGCGGCTGGACACGTACCCCTTCACGCCGGTATCCATCTGCTGGAAGTAGTCACCCCACCCCTCGCGGACCATCAACCGTTGCAGTGCGCCTAGCTCCGCCAGTGCCGCCTGGTTTTGCTCCAGGCGGTCCACATTTTGCAGAGCGACGGCTACCTGGGCGGCCAACGTGGCCTGGATGCTCATCTCTGCTTCGGTGAAGCGATCTTTTACGTCTGCCTGCACGTCGAAAACGCCTAAGAGCGTCTCGCCGACTGCGAGCGGCAGCAGGAGCTGCGAACGGGTGTCTGGCAGCAAGTGGTGGCGCAAAAATCCAGGCTCGGCTGCCGTATCGTTGATCACCAATGGGTGCTGCGACAGAGCTGTCCGCGTCAGAGGCGTTTCTTGAGTTGCCAGATTGATGGGGTTGCTGGCGGCAATCAATTGCTGCCCGACTGCGCCGGAAGCGGCTGCCAGGATCAGGTTGTCATTTTTGTCGTCGTATAGGTAGATTTGGGTGTGGTAATAGGCGAAACGCTCGCGGGCCAGGTCAGCAACCGTTTGCAACAACACCTGTTTTTGGGACGCCGCAGCTACCGCCAGACTGATCTCGGTGACTGCTTGCAGGTCGGTGACGCTGGCCTGAACCTGTTGGAGCAGGCGTTGGCTTTCGATGTAGCTGCTCAGGCGTCGCCCAATCTCGCCAATGAGGGCGCTTTCTTCGTTGAGGAAGATTTTCTTTTCGGTGTAGGCGACGGTGATACGCCCAATCTGCTCACCGCGTACACGAATGCCTTCGACGATCTGGCAGGGTAGGTTAATGGCTTCTGGCTGCCCATAAATGGCGCCCTCCAGGTTGATGGCCGCCCGGCACAGTTCTGAGAATTGGAAGCCGTTGGGAATCTCTTGGGCAATAAATTGAGCGAATTCCGGGATAGACGGCCGTTGCTCTATCATCCGGCCAACCTCATTCAGCAGGCGCAATTCCTTGATCCGCTCGGCCAACATCCGTTCCGCTTCCTTGCGTTCCGTGATGTCTTGGGAGATGCCGAGCAGATAACGCGGATTGCCCTCAGCGTCCATAATGGGCACTTTGATGGTGTTGAGCAGGCGTTGCCCTTTATCGGTTGTTTCAATCGGCTCCTCGGCAATGTCTACGAGTTGGCCTCCGGCCAACACCTCGCGATCCTTTTGCACAAAGAACGCCGCTTCTTCCGGGGGGAAGAAATCGTAATCTGTTTTGCCGATGAAAGATTCAGCCGGTACGCCAACCAGGTCTGAGCCAGCTTTGTTCCAGCGGATGAAACGTAAATCCTCGGCTTCTTTGACGAAGAGCATGATCGGCAGGTTCTCGATCACTGAGTCGAGGAAACGGGAGTTTTCATCCAGATCGGCGCGCAGCCTGGCTTCGTTTTGCAGCCGCCGGGCGCTTTCGATGGCGATGGCTAAAAGTTCGCCCAGGACCTCTAACGCGGGTGTCCGCTCTGTGCTGAGCGCGTCTGGGTTGTTGCTTTGCAGGTCCAGAACGCCGACGACGCGCTGGCTGACGATGAGGGGAACGGCCGTTTCCGCGCAGGTTTCCGGCAAGAGCGGATGAGCTAAATAACGAAGGTCGGTCGCCGTATCGGTCACGATAATGGTCTGCTTTTCCGCCGCCGCCCGGCCATTCACCGAAGCCTGATCGATCGGAAGCCGGTGGCCCTGGGCAAGCATCTGCCGCCCAATTTCGCCCGAACTGGCTCTCAGTAACAAATTCTGGTCGGTCTTGTCCACCAGGTAAATTTGCACGTGGTACAGGCCGAAACGGGCGCAAATCATCTCCACCGCTTCCGATAAAAGGGTGTTCAGATCATGAATTTGCGAGACGCTCCGGCCGATTTCCGAGGCCAAAAGCAGGTCGCGGGTCCGTTCCGTCACCCGAATCTCCAGCGCATCAATCAAAGCCCGCAGCTCCTGGTCGCGCTGTTCGATTTGCTCGGCCATCAGGCTGGCCCGCCTGACGATGAACTGGAACTCTTCCTGGGGCATTTCTGGCAAGCGGTGATGGTACTCTCCCTCGGCGATGGTTTCCAGGCCGTTGCCCAGGGTATTGAAGGGGCGCGAGACAAAGCGACGGACGAGCAGTCGGATGATGATAGCGATAACCAGCAGTACTACTAGCAGCAGAGTGCCCAGAACAGTCAGGATGTTCTGCCGGATCTGATTGATACTTTGCCCGGTGAAGGTTACCTGAACCATGCCCAAGGCTTGACCGTCGTGGGTGACGTCGCGGGTCAGGGTGTAATCGTTGGTATTGAAGGTAGAAACGGCCGTTTCGTAACTCATCGCCCCGGTAGAGTCCATGATCCGGACACGGGCGATGTTGTCCGCTGCTTCATAGCTGGCTGCCAGCCGGGTAACGGCTGCCTGATCTCCACCGACCAGCGGTAGTTCTAGCGCCGTCGCCAGATTATCAATGAGAACGGCCGTTTGTCGCACCTGTACCGTCGTCGTCAGCTGGATCACAATTATGCGGACAACGACGCCAAACGCCAGAAAAATCGCTGCCATCATCAGGATCAGCGTGAGGGTCAGGTCTCCGGCGACAGTTCGTCGCAACCAGGGTCTTGGCTTCTCTTCTGCTCTCGTCATCTTATTCACCAGCGTTCAACCTGAGCGCCTGTTCTGGCGCATTCGTCAATTGATCACGGCCGTTGGAAACGGCCGTTTCCGTTCCATCCATCTCTTCCAGATAGACAAACGTTTCCAGGCCGAGCGCCTGGCTAATTTCCTGCGCCGCAGCGCGCAAAATACTTTCCGCATCCGCCGCCGCATAGACCCGGTTGGTAATCTCGCGCAGCATCTGCTCCCGGCGCGCCCGTTGCTGCGCTTCCCCAAACAGGCGCTGCGTCTGGCTCACCGTTGCCGCCTGGCTGACCAGACTGCTAATTTGCCGGACGTTCTGCTCTGTCAGATTTTGCGGCGTTGCCGACTGAGCCACAACTAGGCCAATCCAGCGCTCGCCACTAATCAATGGAAAAGCCAGGAAGCTCCGCACACTTTGCACGTTCATAATGAAAACGCGCGTTCTCTCATCCAACCGCTCGTCTGTCAGCGCATCCTGGCAAACAAATGGCATATAGCGGTATTTTTCTTCCAGGAAGGGGAAATGGCTCAACTTAAACGACCGTTTTTCCGCAATCGGGGCCGGGCGAGCCTCCTTTTGCCAGGTAGACACCACATTCAACAGGCGCGGCGGTGTGTCTTTCCAACTGGTATCGAAGAAAACCAGGTCCACCCGCTCGAATTGCTGCAACGGGGTATGTTCGACCAGAGCATTTAATACCTCATCAAGTGATCTGGCCTGGATGACGCGCTCGCTGCCGGTATAGAGCGCATCTGTTTGCGACCGGGCCAACTCCATCTCCTCAAACAAGCGGGCGCGTTCCAGCGCTTCCGCCAATTGTTGAGCGATATTATTCAGCAAATTCTGCTGCGTCTGGCTGATCGGCGCGCCGTCTGGCGAACGGAATCCTAAAACGCCTATCGTCTCGCCGCGTACGGAAATCGGTGAAGCCAGCGTGGTGGGATCTTCCCCGGCGCTTTCTGCTTCGTCAGAAGCGTGCGGCCTGGGGAGTGGCGCATTCTTCACGTCGTGGCGCGAGATGAGGTGCAGCGCTTCACCATCATAGTTATAGCCCTGCACCAGGCGATCCGCCGCAGTCATAAAGGCAGACCAACCTTCTCTGGTCATGGCGCGTTGCAGCGCATTCACCTGAATAAGCCGCTCTTCCAGCTGAGCAGTGAGGTTGCGTTGGGCCTGCTCTGCCTGTTTCCGCTCTGTAATGTCCCGCAAAGTGATGAAGAAGCTGTCTGGCTCGCCATCCTCGTGGTGGATGGTGATGGTCTCTCTGGCCGGGAAGGTGGCGCCATCGGCGCGTTTGACTGCAACTTCGCCAGACCAGGCGCCGGTTTCCAGAGCGGCAGGCACGCCAATTTCCAGCAGGTGTCTGGCATCTTCCGCCGAGGTGAAGTCGTGGATGGTAAGCCGGGAAGGGTCGGTGTCTGGCGGCAGGCCAAGCATTGCCAACCCGGCCGCATTGATATAAATACCTTCCCCGGTGAGGTGGCTGATGGCAATCAGGTCGGGGTTGTTTTCGACGATGGCCGCCAAACGGCTGAGGCGTTCATTTAGCTGGCGGCTGGCGAGACTGCTGGAGAATTGGGTTGTCACCTGGCGGAAAATGTCCAGGTCTGCCGGGGTGTAGGCGCCAGGGGAGTGGCTGGCGAGGACCAGAGCGCCAAATGCTTTACCAGACGCGGACAATGGGGCGCAGAGGCCGCGGCGCATCCCGGTCTGGGCCAGGGCGCGAGTGTCGGGGAAGCGGTCGAAGGGCAGGTCTTGGGGGAATTGGATGATTTGGTTTTGCCGGATAGCCAGGGCAACGGCCGTTTCCGGCAGCGCGCGCGTTTCTTGTAAGTGGAAGCCGACTTCTTCGCCTCCTAAGACGAACCAATCATAAGCGCTGCCGGGCGCGTCTAGCAGGGCGATGGCGGCGTGGCTGCCGGGGAACATGGACAAAATGTGTTGGTTGATGACCGCCACCATCTCCGCTGCCTCTTTGCTGTCGTCCAGGGCAGCGACCATCTGATTGAGGCGGGCCAGGCGATTGGCTTGCTGTTCGGTTTGGTCCAGGGCTTGTTGCAAGGAAACGGCCGTTTCCTGTTGCTTGGCCAACAACTGGGCGTTGTCCAGGGCGATGGCCAACTGCCCGGCAAACGTCTCGAACACCGACACGTTCTCCTGGTTCAGCGCGCCCGGCTCCCGGCTTTGCAGGTTTAACACGCCGAGTACGCGCTCGCCTAACAGCAGCGGCACAGCCAGCTCGGAACGAGTGTCCGGCAGCAGCGGGTTGGGGTAAAAGAGGGGATCCGCCCCGGTGTCACTGACGAGAACCGGTCGTTTTTCTAAAACGGCCGTTCCGTTAATCGTGCGCAAATCCAGCGGCAAAAAATGTTTCTGATTGAGCAATCGGCGACCGACCACGCCCGTCCCCGCTTGCAACATTAACTGGTGCGCCCCTTCGTCCAACAGGTAAAGTTGGGCGTAATACAGGTCGAACGAGCTTTGCGCTATCTCCACAGCGCTGGTCAACAACTCGTCCAGGTTACGGATTTGGGCCAGGCTACGCGCCCCTTCACTCGCCAGATTCAAATCGCGGGTGCGTTCGGCCACGCGCTCTTCCAGACTGACCCGCGCCTCTTCTAACTCCGTCTGATTCTGACGCACAGCCCTCAAGGCTGCTTCCAGATTGGTCAGCGTCAGATTCAGGGTAATAACCAGGGCAACGAGTAAAGATAGGCTAGAGATGACTTCTACAAAGGGGTTGCCCGGAACTATCGTCGTCAGCCAACCATTTTGCTCAGCCCAATACAGCAGGAGGCTGGCCACCACACTCATCAGAGTAATTATGGCGCTGGCCCGGCGATTGATCACGATACCGGCCAACGTAACCAGGACGTAATAGCAGGATAAGATGACGAGGGTTAGCCCAGTCAGCACTGCGCCAATGACCGTGACAATCAGCCAGAAACCAAAGACAGTGACCAGGCTGCTGGCGCGTACATACCCCCGGCGCAGGAAAAACAGTAACGCAATGGGAACCGGTAGGATGATGAAATTAAGCAGGAAACCAAAAGGCTCAAAGGCGATCAGCACAGCGCGCAGCGTGCTAAAAAGTAAAACGCCGGTAATGACCAATAAAAGCGTATGGAGTACGGCTGCGGCGCGCGTTTTTTCGTCGTCTTCAGGGAAGATGGGGGGCGACAGGAGTTGCTTGATTCGTTTGACCATCACTTATTCCTTCGATTAGAAGCGTTTGCTTTACAGCAGCAGCGAGCTTCAGGCAGAACGGCCGTTTGCCCGCCCATTCGCCCCAGACTCCAGCTCAACCTCAGGCTGTTGGTTGCCGCCCGCTCCCTGATCTTGCAGATAAACGTAAGTTTGCAGATTCAGGGCGCGGCCAATCTCTCGGGCGGCCGTGCGCAAGATGCTCTCTGCGTCAACAGCCGTGTTGATGCTGGTGATCACCGTTTGTAAAATTTGCCCTTCGGCAACGCGCTCTTCGGCGTCAGCCAACAGGCGGGCGTTGTCCAAAGCGACCGCCACGTGGCTGGCCACACCGGAGAGCAAGGCAAGATCCCGTTGGCTATAAGCGTTCAACTCATAACATTGGGCAGAGAGGACACCCACAATCTCCTGACCAATCCGCAGCGGCACATACAGCAAAGAGGCTGAGGCCCTGGTAGCATTCTCGCCAAACGAAGCCAGGCGTTCTGCCTGTAACGCTGCAATCTCCTCCAGTGATCGGTTGATCAACAGCGCTTCTCCTGCTTGGATCACCTCGTAAGTCCGGCTTGTCGGCGGCAGCGGCGATGGCGGTTCGTAAGAGAGTACACCATCGTCATAAAGATACGGATACTCTATCAGATTATTTTGGGCATCGTACAAAGCGACAAAATAGGCGTCAACCGGCATAATGCGGCGCAATTGCTCGTGGACGGTATTCAGCAATTGATCCCGGCTACTCTGCTGGGCGACGATTTGGGCGATTTCGTTGATGGCCTCTAGCTCTTCCGCCCTGGATTGAATTTGCTCGAACAGGCGCGCTTTTTCGATAGAGGTCGCCGCTTGCCGGAGAATCGCCTCGGCCAACTCGATCTGCATTTCGGTGACTATTTCCTCTTCTTCCAGCAGATCGATGCCTAACGTGCCCACTACTTCTTCATTGATCATGATGGGCATGACGATCAGGCCGCGTACGTTTTGTTCGCTGAGCAAGCCCCAAAGCGGCTCTGTCAGGGGAGAGCTTTGGGCGTCCGGGACGTAAATGGTGCGTCTTTCACGGAAAATTTGCTCGGTGAGCGGGTTGCCCTGGATGGGCAATATCGCATTCAGGGCGCTGGGAGAGATGGTCTCGTCATACTTCTCGGCGACGATAACCAGATTTGTCTTTTGCTGGTTCAGCAGAGCGACGCGAGCCTGACTCGTTTGTGTTGCCTCGGCGACTTGCTCGGTGACAATTTGCATACTTTCCTGCAGGCCGCTGGCCTGGGAGAGCCGGGTGATGAGGGTGTTGAGGGTGGACAGATCATGGCTGCGCTGTTGGGCGCTGTTGAGGGCTTGTTCGGTAGTGGCGCTCAGGCGGAGGTTTTCCAGGTGGCGGCTAAGCTGTTCGGCGACAACGGCCGTTATCTCCATCGCATCTTCCGGATCATATCCTCCCTCTGTGCCGATGGCCAATTCGCCAATGACTTCCTCGCCCACGCGCAGCGCCTGACGCAGCAACAGGCTGCCCGTTTGCAGAGTTTCCGGCGTCAACGGCCGGACCTCAGTGGAGTCGTAGATAAAGCCATTGGTAACGGCCGTTGTCTCCTCATAATCCCGCCACGCCTCATGTGTCAGGCGGCGCAGCGCTGCCTCTGCTTCCTGCTGGTAATGAGCCGACTCATTCAACGAACGAAGAACCTCAATCCGCTGACCGACCTTTTGCGCCACATCCTCAATAAATGCCAGATCCTCTTCCGTCCAATGATGGCTCTCATCCGCCTCGATCTGAATCGCCCCTATCCGCTCGCCCACCACTTCAATTGGCGACTGCGCCACGTTGCGCTCACCAAACTCAGCCACCGCTAACGGCGCATCCAGAGGGACCAACGCGTTGCCATCATAGTGATAGCCCAGGTATTGCGGCCGGTCCACCGCGTTGAGATACGTTTGCCAACCTCTCCGAGCGATGCCGCGCGCATAGGCTTCCATTTCGCCTCTCGCGGCTTGCGTTTCCGCCAGCAGTGCGGCATTTTCCAGGGCAATGGCCAACTGATTGCTCACAATCTCCAGGGGAGGTA